>JAFQVE010000188.1 GCA_017408185.1 Oscillospiraceae bacterium
ATCGTCCGCCCCAGGGCAAATTGTCGGAAACAAATCTCCGCCATGCGAAAGAGCTTGGGTATAAAACCATAGTTTGGAGCCTCGCATATGCCGACTGGGATAACAACAAGCAGCCCTCGCGTGAGAATGCACTGAAAATTCTTTGTGAGCGTATACACCCCGGCGCTGTTGTGCTTCTCCACAGCACATCAAAGACAAACGGACAAATCCTTGATGAGCTTCTTACAAAATGGGAAGAAATGGGATATACCTTTGGCAAGATCGAGGATCTGGTCGGGGAGATATAGTTAAAAGTACCGCAAAGGCAAAGCTTTTGCGGTACCGATATGCTCCGGAGCTTTTTACTTGTTTTCGTGGCGGATAAGCTCCCACGTGCTGTCTATAAGGTTTGCAAACTGAGCATCAGCCATTTTCTCAATGCGGAAGCTCTGGCGAGGGGAGTTTACATCCTCGCCGCTTATCTGCATAAGACCGTGCTTTTCGCAGAGTCCGCGAAGTCTTGCTAACTGCTCATCCGTGTTTCTTGTCGGCATATATGTTATTGCCGGAACGCCGTATTCTGCAAGGCATGCAACAAGCTCATCAAGATACGCATCCTCAAATGTCTGTGCGCGCTTATCTCCGGTAACGGATGCCGTAACATCGCCGAGATACGCATATGCGCAAATCGCTCCCACGCGCTTTGCAAGACCGCAGAATTCCGAAAGGCTCGGGCATTCTTCATCAGCGTCTATATACACCTTGGGTATACATTCTTTTTTAAGGCTTCCCACAAGGTCGTAAATCTCAAACATATCGTCAGAGTCGGAAAGCTTTTTGGCAAGAGCATACATAAGATGGCGTTCTGTAACGCTGCCGCCGCTCGCGAACTTTGAAAGCGGAAGTACATCGCGGTCAAAATCAAGCGATATACCCTGCGGTGCATACAGCTCGTTTATCTTTGCAACCATCTTGCGGTTGCGCTCGTTGCGCTTTTCGCGGAGCGGAGCAAAAAAGCTTTGAACCTCGTCTATCTTATCGTGCGGAACAGCGTGGATGACCATATATGACACGCCAATCTGGTCAGGGTTGTTTGTCCTTGCGTTTTCAAACGGAGTTCCGCGCATAGATACACGCGCCTCAATCCCAACGGTTGTGGGAATGCCGACAATCTTGCCCGCCTTAGCAAACTCACGTGCACCGCCGATGCTGTCGTGGTCTACAATCCCGCAGGTTACAAGCCCTTCGGCTCTGGCGGCATAAACCGCAGCAGACGGACTGTACGGCGAAAATGAATAAAACGTGTGGATGTGGTTATTTATCATCCGCTCATCCACCGGCGGAAAATCTGCAGATTCTACCGCCGCGCGAAGATTTTCAAGGCGCTGTGCCTCATCCTCCGCATTTAGCTTATTTAAAACTGAAATATCAATCATAGCAGCCTCCTCAGTGAAGCATATTCTGCCCGCCCGTTACCGGGATTGCCTGACCTGTCTCAAAGGTCTGCTCTACGGCATACATAATCGCCTTTGCAACGTCCGACGGCAGGCATCCGCGCTGAATGAGGGATTTTGAAAGATAGAACTTCTTAACATCCTCAATCGTCTTAGCTCCCGGAACTTTGCCTGCGTTAAGATACTGAACAAAAAGTCCGCGCTCGGGATCGCTCCAGAGCGGACCGTCATAGTAGTTTCCGGGGCAGATTGCATTTACCTTTACGTTTATCGGTGCAAGCTCCATTGCAAAGCTCTGAACAAGACCGATACCGCCGAACTTTCCGCCGGCATACGCAAAGTTTTTGTTGCTTCCGGAAAGTCCGGATTTCGAATTTATCTGGACGATATCACCCATCCAGTTATTATCAGCTTCAAACTGTGCACGCATAATCACGGATGCGTACTTCACGCACGCGAAAAATGCAGTGTAATTAATCTTTGTAACAAACTCAAAATCGCGCATTTCAAGCTCTGTAAGCGAGCCTGCTTTGAGAACGCCTGCGTTGGAAACAAGAAGGTCAAGACCACCGAAGCGTTCAACGGTTTTTGCAACCATATCCGCAACACTTTCTTCATTGGAAACATCCACCTTTACGGCGTATGCGCGCTCCCCGAGGCTCTCCGCAACAGTAGCCGCAAGAGCGTCATTAAGGTCTGCGATAACAACGCTTGCTCCCTCTGCATAAAGGATTTCGGCGATGCCCTTTCCAAAGCCCTGTGCGCTTCCAGTTACAATTGCAATTTTTCCGGAAAGACGCCCGGGTGCCATATCTCTTTTATTTACGTTTTCTGCGGCAATTTTTGCCCATTTGGTCATATCTATCATATGTAATATACCTCCTGCCTATTATATCTATATAATAATATCACCAAACGAAAGGGATTTCAACTACATTTTTTCTCTTTTTTTCGACTTATCGTCACAAAATTATGTCGGATTAATC
>JAFQVE010000189.1 GCA_017408185.1 Oscillospiraceae bacterium
GGGTAGTGAGGCGCAGCCGAATGTCGGCGCGGCAATGAATGATAGTCCGGTGGACTATCAGAACCGCGACGTGACCGAGCCACAGCGAGACGGGGACCGCCGAATGGCGGTGGATGAGGTGTTATCACAATACCCCGACTTCACCACCGTCGCACCTTACGCAAAGGAAGCAGTTTCTGCGCTCATCTCCGAAGGTCTTGTCAACGGTAAGAGCGGAAATATCGCGCCTCTTGATTACACAACACGTGCAGAGGTTGCGGTTTTGCTGAAGCGCATACTCGATTATGTGAAATAGGGCAATTTGTGAATTGTACCTGCAAAGTTAATTGAACAAACCAGCAGAGGGCGGTAGAAATACTGTCCTCTGCAAAAGCGATAAAAGAAAGGAAAATACATATGCTTTCAATGGAATGTACTTGTGTTCAAAAGAGCCATTCGGCTCCGATTAAAGCACTTGAGGTGTCTGAAAATGCGGTTTTAAAGGTTGCCGATATTCTTAAAGAATATAAAAAAATTTACGTAGTATGTGACAAAAACGGCTACAGCGTAGCGGGAAAAAAGGTTGTTGAGCTGCTTACGCAAGCGGGAAGCTTTTCTCACCTGTGTATGATAAACGACCCCGGTCTTCCGACGGCTGATAACATCGGTAAGGTTCTTGTTGAAGCGGGAATTGATGATGAAGTGTATGATATAAACTAATTTTCAACAAACCCTGATTACATACTTGCCGTAGGCTCCGGCTCTGTCAATGACATCTGCCGTGTGGTCAGCTACAGATTGGGTATTGAGTATGGCGTTGTGGGCACGGCTCCCTCTATGGACGGATATATTTCATCCGTAGCACCGCTTATAATGGGCAACAGAAAAATAGTATATACCTGTTCTTCTGCAAGGCATATAATAATGGATCTGAGCATTTGTGCAAATGCGCCTTACGATATGCTGCTTGCGGGCGTAGGTGATATGATAGGCAAATATATTGCTATTTTAGACTGGGAGCTTTCAAAGCATCAGACAGGTGAATATTACTGTGAAAAGGTTGCCAATATGGTCCTTGATGCAACAAAAAAATGCATTGATTCCTCCGTGTTATTGAAAGACAGAAAGATAAGCACCATAAAAGATACAATAGACGGATTGCTTCTTTCGGGATTGTGTATGGCATATACCGGCTCATCAAGACCTGCATCGGGTACCGAGCATATGATTGGGCAGACATGGGAAATAATGGACATTGAAAAAGGAAAAACTCCCCATCTTCACGGAATAGAAGTTGGAGAGGCAACTTTCGCGGCTATTTTAATGTATAAAAAATTATATGAAGAAACAGAAGAGATATGGCTTAAAGAGCTGATAGAAAAATATCTTCCCCTCTTTGATACCGTTCTCGATTTGCAGAAGACTATCAAAATACCGTTTACGGTAACAGAACGCGAAAAATTCGTAGAAGGCGTAATTCGCGGAAGAACATTCAGGGTAAGATATACTCTTCTGCAGTATCTGTATGACAATAACAAGCTGGAAGAATATGCGGAATATGCATACGGGAAAACCATGGAGTACAACTTGAAATAAGGGGGATACTAAGCTATGAAATGTGATACTTATTCTATAAGGCACGGGTATGACAAAAAGCAGTGCCTTGTCCATGCAAGATGCTGCCGTGCACCGGATCTAATGCTTGCAACAGCACAGTATCTGAACGTTGAAGGCACCGATGCGTTTTACGGAATTCTTACGTCGTTAAGCATTGATGACGGAAAGACATGGACCGAGTTTGAGCCGCAAAAGGAACTGCTGCCGATTGATGATGGTGAATATGAAACAGTCGGCTGTGATGCAACGCCGATGTATCATAAGAAGACCGACAGCATTATTCTCATCGGCCGCACCTTCAGCTATAAGAAGGGCTCGCTGCGTCCTGTTACAGATGATAGAGACCGTACGTTTTACAGCGTGTTCGATAAGGAGAAGAAAGAGTTCGGGCAGATGAAATTCCTTGAAATGCCCGTCGGATATGAGTATTGCATAAACGGCAGCGGGCAGAGCATTGAGCTTGAAAACGGCGAGCTTCTGATACCGGTATGTTACAGAAATCCCGATGAGCAGCACAGGTATTCAATGGCAATCAAATGCTCGTTTGACGGCGAAAACGTAAAGCTGCTTGAAATGGGAAAGCCTCTCACCATTCATATTGCCAAAGGGCTTTTTGAACCTTCTCTTGTTTGTCATAAGGGTGTGTACTATATGACCTTGCGCAATCGCGATTGCGCTCTTGTGGCAAAGAGCGATGACGGGCTGAACTATACTGATTTGCAGCTGTGGAAGTGGGAAGACGGAAGCATTCTGCAGAATTATAACACCCAACAGCATTGGATGCAGGTCGGAGATGAGCTGTACCTTGTGTATACAAGGAGAGCTGAAAATAACGGCCACGTATTTCGTCACAGAGCACCGCTGTTTGCGGCAAGGGTAGAAAATATGAGGCTGGTAAAGGACAGCGAGTTTATTGTTGTCGGCGAAAAGGGAGCAAGGCTCGGTAACTTCGGTGTAACGCCGTATAAGGAAAACGGTGCTGTCGTTATGGCTGCCGAGTGGATGCAACCCAAGGGCTGCGAGCAGTATGGCAGTGACAACAATATTTATGTAGCGAAAATATATCACGAATGAGCAAAATTCAAGCCGGGGAAGATAAATTCCTCGGCTTGAATTGTTATAGTGCGCTCGGCATGCGTAATAACTTGGCGGTGGAAGTCCGCTACAGGCTTGGCAGTAGGAACTGTTAGCTAAAGACAAGGGCGTCCGTTGTGAGGCGGAGTCTGAAGGAAGTCGGAGGCAAAACCTCGGTCTGACGAAC
>JAFQVE010000190.1 GCA_017408185.1 Oscillospiraceae bacterium
ACATTATGAAGGGCTATTAGAAGATGCCGAATGCAACGGCACAGACCATTGATAAGGACGGCTGGCTTCATTCGGGAGATATTTGTTGCCGCACACCCGATGGCTATTATAAGGTAACGGGCAGACTTAAGGATATGATTATCCGCGGCGGTGAAAACCTTTATCCCCGTGAAATTGAAGAATTCTACCTCACAAACCCCAAGGTGCGTGATGTTCAGGTTGTCGGTGTTCCCGATGAACGCTACGGAGAGGAGTGCTGTGCATGGGTAATCCTCCATAAGGGAGAAGAAGCAGACGAGGCAGAAATGAAAGAGTTTGGTTATGCTTCAATCGCCCGTCATAAAGTTCCGAGATACTTCCTGTTCGTAAAGGAATTCCCGATGAATGCCGCAGGAAAGATTCTCAAATACAAAATGCGTGAAGAATCGGAAGAAATTTTAGGACTTAAGAAATAAAAAATAACTGTTGCCGTTGGGCAACAGTTATTTTTTGTACTTTTACGGGTTTCCGGTATTTGTATTTAGTTGTATCTGCTTGGACGGCTTTGGGCGGTTCGGGAAAAATTCCCCTTGCTTTACGGTTGGTTCGCCGATGGGACGGCGGATAATTATTAAAAATTTCTTTTTACTATTGATTTTTTGGCTACGTTATGATATAGTTTTGGTAACGACCAAAAATCAAACAAAAGGGGGCACGAAATGATTAACAGTATTATTGAACGAAATAAGCTTACAAAACCGTTTAATGAAACGGAAATCAAGATAATCCGTTCTGCAATAAATCTGTTTCTTGAAAACGGTTATTCAAAAACGACTTTAAGAAAGATAAGCGATGATTGCGGAATGCTTCAGGGACGTGTTGCATATTATTTCCATACAAAAGAGGATATGCTCCACATTCTCATTCAGGAGCTGATGGCATTTCACGGCGATATGGTTGATGAAACCTATGAAAAAACGGATGACAATCTTTTTGCTTATGCAATGGAGATAGTGGCGCAGATTTCCATATGTGACCGAAACGATATGGTCTGGGATTTATATTATTCCGCATACACCCATCCGGCAACTTTTATTCTGATTAAGGATTGGGCGGCGAAGAAAAACTATATGCTTCTAAAAGATTTCGTTCCCGGATGGGATGAGTCGAGGTTTAGAGAAATTGAAAATATCACAAGCTGCATTGAGCTTTCCGCGTTCACAAGTCCGACGGACAGGCATTATACATTGGAACATAAAATAAGTGATGTGCTTGATTCAATTATGAAGATATACGATATTCCCGAAGACCAGAGAAAGCGGACTATCGAAAGGGTTCTTAAAACCGATTATGAAAATATCGGAAAAACGATGTTCGATAAATTCGTAAAAAGACTTGATAACGACATTGTAACTTAGAAAAGATAAATTCTCAAATAAACCCGAAGGAGGAATTATGTATGAAAAAAAGATTAGTGAGCCTGTTGCTAGCCATCGTTTTGGTTGTGGGAATGTTTCCAATGGGTCTCGAGACGGTTGCAGCGACGAATGTAGCGGCGGCTGCGGCGGCCGGCTCTTCCGAAAAGGGAGAGATGAGCCGCGCGGACTATGAGGCTCTCGGCTTCGACCTTGGTCTTGAAACGACAGACGAGTCCTACATAGGTCCCGGCAACAGCACAATGAATGTGAAAAACGAGCTTTATCTCAACTATAACGGCTCAAGCCACTATGGCTGGGTTCTCCGAGATAATCTCAACCTGAATCACTCCAGCTGGAGCAGTTACGGAACCATCGGTGCTTACAAGCTCTACGGTCAGTACCGCAACGGCGACTGGGCACACCTCAACGAAGGTAACGGCTATACCAACGGTCAGACCGGCGGTGAGGCTTCAGTTATCGGCAGTGGCATTGAGAGCAAGAACAGCCACCTGCTCCGCACTTACGAAACATCGGTGGCCTTCCGCTCTGTCAGCGGCAAAGAGGACAGAGTGGCTCAGCTTTATGTGAAATCCGCTGTTAATCGTGCGGATTTTACAGCTTGTCTTGAAATCGTCA
>JAFQVE010000191.1 GCA_017408185.1 Oscillospiraceae bacterium
AGCCGTAGCCGTAGCCGTAGCCGTAACCTCTTCTGCTGTAGCCGTAACCGTAGCCACGTCTGCTATAGCCATAGCCATATCTTCCGTAACGGGAATAGCCCTTATATTTATATTGCTTATAGCCATAATGTGTGTTTTCCATTCCGACACCGTTTAAAACAAAGCCGAGAATCTTCGCCTTTGCATATTCAAGCTGATCTATCGCGTGAATAACGCTGCCACGCTCTGTATGGTTCGCACGCACCAGGAACAGGACGCCATCGCTCTGCGGAGCAAGCACAACAGCGTCTGTAACCATATTTACAGGCGGACAATCAAGGAAGATATAGTCATATTTTTCTTTGAGCTTTGCAATAAGCTGTTGCATACGCTTTGAGCCGAGAAGCTCTGACGGATTTGGCGGAATATCTCCCGAAAGCATAACATCAAGCCCCTTGACGCTCGTCGGAAGAATTGCTTCATCATATAAATCCGGATTAATTATGAGATTGCTGAGCCCGACTTTTGATTTCATTTTCATAAGGCGCGCAACCTTTGGACGGCGAAGGTCGCAGTCTATTACTATAACCTTGTTATCCGTCATTGCATATGAAATGGCAAGGTTCATCGCAGTGATTGATTTACCCTCACCCTGCATCGAGGATGTTATAATGATAACATGGCTGTCTGTGTCCTCAGCAAGAGCAAAGGAAACGTTTGTTCGAAGCGCTTTATATGCTTCACGCACAAAGAAATCGCTTTTTGCAGTCAGAAGGTTGCGGCGCTCCTGTGCTATTTTTTCCTCACGTATTCGCTTTGCCGCAGCTTTGGAGTCTTCCTTTTTTTTGAATCCGAACCATCTCATCACTTATCCTCCTTTTGCTGCTCATATGCACTCGCCGTGTACCCATAGCCTTTGCCGTAGCCATATTTCTTATATCCGCCGTATCTGCGATATGTACCATATCGGCCATAGCCGCGTCGCTTTTCATTGTCGTTTGCAAACGCAGGTATCTGTGCGAGGACAGGAAGCTCAAACAGCGCATTCAAATCCTCTTCTCCCTTGATTCTGACATCAAGAAGCATCTTTGCCATTATAAACAGCATAGCAACTGCTGCACCGAAAACAAGCCCTATAATGCAATTTCTCCCTATGTTAGGTGAACTCGGGCTCGTCGGAATCTTTGCGTAATCTATTATCTTTGTCGAGCTTCCGCTGACGAAATCCTCAATCTTTGACGGCGCAACAGACGCAATTGCATTTGCTATCCTTGCAGCAAGCTCCGGATCATTATGGGTTATAGTCACCTTGAACAACTCAGTCTCTCCGACCTGAGACGCCTCCATCATACCACGAATATGTGTCGCGCTGAAGCTTTTGTCAAGAAACAGGCTGACAGCATCCATAACAGTGTCACTCTTTATTATGTTTATATATGTATCAACGAGCTGGCGCGATGTGGTCATACTGCTGCTTGATATCGTTTCGACATATTGCTCACGGCTTGTGTTGTTGACATATATAGTAACGCTCGCAGCATATTTTGGTGTTATAAAGTTGGCTGTAATATACCAGGTTATAAGCATACCCACAATCGCACAGGTGAGAATAATCCACCAGTTGTGCAAATATTCGCTAAACAGCTTCTGTACATCAAGCTCAATAGAGCCTTCGCGTTCGTGCATTGTTTTCCCCCGATTCTTTTATCCCTGTCTATATATACCCTTATTTGTCAAACACGGCAGGAGCCGCCAAAGCAAACTCCTGCCGTCTGATGATGCTAATTAGTCAACCCAAGTTTCCTTAGTGCGTTCGTCATTGAACGAATAGCTGTGTTCTGTTGTTGTCTCGGCAACCTCATATCTGCCCCAATAAGTATTGCCTACATCCGGCCATACCTTTGCGCGGCCTGCGTCGATTGCTTCCTTATCGGCAATACGTCCGAGCATATGGTTTACAAGCGTTGCAGCCTCTGCACGGAGAATGTTGCGGCTCGGCTCAAACTTGTTGTCGCCAACGCCGTTGATCCAGCCATAGCCTGCTGCTGTTGAGACATAGGAATATGCCCAATGATCAGTTGTAACATCAACAAAGTCAAATGCGTTTCTTGTCGGCGTTACAAAGCGAGCAACGATTGTTGCAAACTCTGCACGTGTGATAGCTCGGTTCGGCTCAAACTTGTTGTTTCCGACACCGTTGATAATCTTCATCTCAGAAAGCTTGTTTACAGCTTTTGCATACCACTGATTCTGGTCTACATCGGAGAACGGTGCTGTCTCTGTAACTTCCTTATTTCTCATAAGGTTGTAGAACATCTGGCAAACTTCAGCACGTGTGATGTTGCCCTGCGGACGGAAATCACCCTCCGGATAACCGAACATATATGCAATGTGATCATCTGTGTTGAGGATATCGCCGACACCTGTGTCTGCCGGGTCAGCGATTGCTGCCTTGAAATCAGATGTAACGGTTACATCTGCTGCCGGCATTGTAAATGTATATGTTGTGTTGCTCTTCTTGATAACTGCAATGTCTCTGCCATCAGCAGTCTTGACTGTGAGAGACTTGATGCTGTATCCCTCTTCTGCAACCGATGTGATTGTAACAACTGTACCCTTTGAAGCCTCTGTCTTGTTTGTTGTTACAGAGCCCTTGTCGCTGAGATTCTCAACTTTGATATCATACTTCTTTGTCGATGTAACATCACTCGAGAGGCCACCTTCACTGCCGGAAGAATCTTTCTTGCCCCATGTCTCTTCGCCATAGCCGACAAGTCTTTCAGCCGAAAGGAAATCAGTAAAGCTACCATAATTCATTCCGGAGCCTGCCTCTGCAGTCATAACAACAGCAGCTGTTGTTGTTATCTCGCCGTCTGCGCCCTTTGCTTCTTCAATCATCGCTGCAGTAAGACCTGCAATAGCATTACTCTTCATCTGCATCGGATTCATAAGAGCAGCCTTTACATCACCAACGGTTGTCCATGAATCCACAACATCCGGATTGAGCTTATAGTCAATAGCAATATAATTGTCAGCGTAGGTTACATAGTCATCTGATGCCGGAACAAATACCTTACCGTTAATGCTTGCATTATCGTTGAAGTTGACATCGCCTTCATCAAATGTAATGCCTTCCGCAATACATTTCTCTATAAGGTCGTCCTGAAGCACGCAACGGAAACGAAGCGACTTGAACTCCTCTGCCGTTGTACCTCTTGAATAGTGCGCTGCAACTGCGTTTGCAAGATACTCATCCATGCTGAGTGTCGCAGTGTAGAAGCCTGCAGAGCTTACAGCATTTTCACTGACTGCGATTGTGATGGAAGATGTGTAATCCTCCTCATTCGGCAAATCATATGCCAATGCTGTCGGCAACATACTCAGGCACATGAGAATTGCGAGGTAGATTGCTGTGAGTTTGGTAATTCTTTTTTTCATTTTACTAATCCTCCTGAATTATAAATATAGATTCATATAATAAGCCTTCTGATCGGCTTTTTTACTCAGGTAATAATCCCAGAGCTTATCGACGCCTGATGTATCTGCGCCATAGCTCTTTAAGATTCCGTTGTATTTTGCGATTATAGCTTTGACTTTCCCATCTATTTCAACCTCAAGATCATAGACCTTATTGAGCCAACGCATAATCGTTTCACGCTTTGTGGCTTGAGTCTTCGGAGATGTCATCGCCCATTCGGCTTCGATTCCCTTTTTCATCTCGCCGAGACGGGCCATAAGATCGACCTCGCAGGCATAGAGCTCAGCAACACAAAGGTTTACGTATTTCTCTATTTCAGCTTTTGTGAGCGTCTTTTTATCGCTCTTTTTCGTTTCCTTTGTCTTCGAAGCCGTCTGCTCCGTATCCCGGATTTCATTCTCAACCTCGCCGGTTATACCGAGCGACGCCTTTACTTCATCCGGTGAAACCTCGCCCGAGAGAAGCGCATTGCTCTGCGCAGCAGACGGAGCTGTGACCGCAACTGAATATTCCTCAGAAAGCCACGCATCCTGCTCCAGGCGCTTATCCTCAAGGCTTTGCACGATGGAAGCCTCGTCCGTCGTAAGCATTATGTAGACCGCACGGAGATTTTCCCATTGCCACCAGGCGACTGCTGCCGCTATGAGAAGCAACGCGAGAATTATTCCGAGCAGAATCTTAACCCATTTTTTCATGGGGCAATTCCCCTTTTAACATATTATATCTTATTGTATCACAGTTTTTCCAATTTGAACAGAGGTAATTACTGTTTTTTTAATATTTTTTATATCCAATCAAAGTCTTCGTCTGACAGCGCGTCGTCATCGTCATCATCGTCCTCTTCATCACCGCTGTCAATAGCAGGAGTTACAACCTCATCCTCTCCATATTCAATATCCTCAGGGTCGATATCATCGAGAATAAACGCATCGTCCTCGTCGAATTCGTCATCATACCGGCGAAGCCCTATCGGCGCAAGCAGAATTACTGCAAACATAACAACGTGACCGTAGATAGCCGATTGCCACCAGGTCATATCTGCGTTTGCAAACATCATAAATTTATAGATACAAAAAGTCCATGTGTGAAAATATGACCCAAATAAAACACGGGTTCCCATAGAAATAAAAGCCACTATAGCGTATGCAATAAAATTATATATTATATACGCTCGGAAATTCCTGACCGCGAAAAAGCTTCTGCGGAGAAGATGCCCTTGTAATATCAAAAAGACAATCATTCCCAGAAAAAAAGCAATTCCAATTCCCTGAGTTGTATCAGGAATAATCTCGGTCGCATATGCTGCTGCAATAGCTGCAGAAACCCCAATAGCCCCAAAAAGAAACTCTACAAATCTTACCAAAATAACCAACACTCTTAATGCATCCCCTATATCTATTATTAATTGATTGTATCACAAATCGTATAATATTGCAATATCGGGTTGTTTTTAACTGCTTATGTTATAAGTTTAAATTCAAATACAGTTTTCATCGCAACATCCAACTAAAAGGGCTGACACAAATGTGTCAGCCCTTTGGGTTTTATTGGGGGTTGTATCGGCTAAAACTTAGCCCCAACCCATATCGTCATCACCTGTACCAGGGGTTTTACTGTCGTCTGGGGTTGTGCCGCCTTCGACGACCGGC
>JAFQVE010000192.1 GCA_017408185.1 Oscillospiraceae bacterium
GAACCGTCTTGAAAACTACCTCTCAACTCTCTCCAAACCTTGACCAAAATTCAGTCTATGTAGTCATGAGGTTGTCAAAAATCCGCAATCCCTTGAAAACACACACCTTTTCAATCCTTGGTAAGGATGAGGTCGGCGGTTCAAATCCGCCTAACAGCTCCAAAAGCCTTGAAAACGTTTGTTTTCAAGGTTCTTTGTTTTCGCACCCGAATCCCCCGAACAGGAACGTATTGTTCCCATCCGGGGGGTGCATATCTGCATATGCAGTTCTTAAATACTATCGGAAACGAAACTGATTGAGAATACCGGACTCATTTGCCCTCGAACTCATACCAGTGATCCGGCGCAAACTCTGCCTGCTTTTTGCAATCCAACGGGAGCATAATTCCAAAACCGGGATCATTCCAGCGGCTGCTGTCGAAATTATGACTCATATAATAAAGCTCACCGTCCGGGTCTTCACATTCTTCATACGGCACATAGCGGAAGAAATCATCCCTGCCGAGAAGAGTGTATACACATTCCACATCGGAATAGCGGAAGCCCATACGCATCATACGGATATTGTTTCTTGCCGCAGATGTTGTTGCCGCATCAAAGGCTTTGTCAAGCAGGTTATACGCCTTTTCCTTGTCTATGTTATCCATAAGATAAAGCCCTGCTTTATCTATCTTAACCTGACCGTCAAGGCACGCTTCTGCCATACGGATAATCTCGACTATATATGATGCTCCTTCTCCGAACATTTTTACGAACGAAGAAAGATTATCTTCCATGGAAAGCGATGCATCGTAGCCTGTTCTTGCAAAGGTATAGAAATTGAAGATATGATTCCAGAAATTGAAGTATTCTATCTGCGTTCCGTATCCGGCAATCCCTACCTCCATACAGCGTTTCCAGTTGCTCTGCTGTTCATCTGCCGCAGGGATATAGCGCTGTCTGCAGGAGTGGGTTCCCATAAGATAGTCATAGTACACTACCGTTGCACCGGCCTTTTTCCACTTTAAGAGGTTATCCTCATACGGAGTTTCCGTAATACAGCTTCCGTCCGGCTTTCCGATTGTACGCAGTCTCAATGTCGCTGATGTCAATGCTTCGTCAATAAACAAATTCGGCTCAAGCTCAAGATTATCCGGACAGTCAAACAGATTGGAATATGCCAGCATATCAATTTTTATCTCAGGATGCTTTTCTCCGATAATCTTTGCAATTGCGTTTTGAGCATAGACATAGTTTTCAATATCGGAATATTTACTGCACTCAGGGCATGTGCACAACGGTTGTCTTCCGTCAAGCGGCCACAGGGCGATTGTATCTACCGTGGGATTTTTTTCAATCCAGCTTACGATATTATCCGCAATCACGCGAACAACATCGGGATTACGGCTACAGAGTATCCACGAGCCAAAGTGGTCCGTAACTTCAAAGCGAGTCCCCTCTTCCGTAAGCTTATAATACTCGGGATGCGTTTCGTAATAGTGCTCAGGGAAATATTCATTTCCTCTTTGCGGAAGGAACATCGGGATTGCATCGTGGTGTCCTACCGTCAGGCGGATTCCGCGGCGCTCGATTTCTTCAATAAGACCTTCTTCCTTATATCTTTCATACACCTTCATCCACGTAAGAATACGGTTATATCTGTTCTTTGCAAGCCAATCTATAAATGAGCGGTTGAGTACATTTTCTATTTTTCTGCCGTGATATTCGGCGATAGCCGTTCTGTATGTATTATCTGCCATTGCCTTTATATACTCGATGCCATCCAAATCAACTTCATCATGCTGCGGAATATACTCTCCGCCGGCGATATCGGGATTTACATACGCGGAGAAGCTGCAACCAAGAGAGCGCTCAAGCAATTCATACACTGCATAAACCGTTCCTCGCTCACATTCGTTGACGTGCTTACTGCTTCCTGCGCAAATGATTACGTCATCATCAAAGGCACGAATGTACATTCCCTCAGGTCCCGGAACGACAGCATCAAAATCTGCTTCTGAAATATATTCTGCTGTCTTTATGTTCCGCTCCGGACCTCCGATTATGATTCGGTCACCGGATACATCATTGCTGTCAGTCACTATACTTACACTTATACCCTTAAATATGATTTTCAGGTACTTTTCAAGCTCCTGTGCCGCAAAAAGCTCACGAGAGGTTGCCTTTTCCGGAATTACAACCGTCAGACTACTTTGAGAAGTTAATTTCATGATAAACACCTTACCTTTTGAATCGTTGGATTATTTATTATCAGTATAACACAAACAAACTATAAAAACAACAAATACGTACAGAATAAATAAGGGAGCTGTAGCAAAACAGCCCCTTCTTATATTTTCTTTCTAAAACTTTATTTCTTTGCCTTGCTTTTTCCATTCGAGATATTCTGCCGTAGCGCAGAACAGCACGTCGCTCGAGGAATTGAGCGCAGTTTCAAGAGAGTCCTGAACAACGCCGATGATAAAGCCTACGCCGACCATCTGCATTGCAACATCCTGCCCTACGCCGAGTAACGAACACGCCATCGGAATGAGCAGCAGTGACCCGCCCGCAACACCGGAGGCGCCGCACGCACCGAGCGTTGCAACGAAGCTTAAGATAATCGCAATAAGAATATTTACCTCTATTCCCTGCGAAAATGCCGCCGCAAGGGACATTACGGTTATGGTTATAGCCGCACCGTCCATATTTATCGTTGCGCCGAGCGGAATAGATACTGAATAATACTCGCGGTCAAGACCGAGCTTTTCGCAAAGAGCCATATTAACCGGAATATTTGCCGCGGAGCTTCTTGTGAAAAACGCGGTTATGCCGGACTCACGCAGGCAACGCAGCACAAGCGGATACGGATTGCGGCGAAGCGCAATTCCCACAATTGCAGGAGACACGACAAGTGCCATTGCAAGCATACATCCCACAAGCACCAAAAGAAGCTTTCCATACTGTGTGAAGATGTCAAGCCCATATTCGTTAACGGACGAAAAAACAAGTCCCATAATACCAAACGGTGCAAGCTGGATAACCCATGCAACCGTTTTTGAAACAGCATTTGAAATATCAGCAAGAATTTCCTTTGTTTTTTCTCCAGCGCCCATACGCAGAGCAAGCCCTAAGATAACCGCCCATGTGAGAATACCGATATAGTTACCCTGAGAAAGCGCGGTGACCGGGTTCATAACCATATTCCCAAGAAGCGTGCGGAAAACTTCACCGAGTCCTGCCGGTGCGCTTTGCGTTGCGGCATCCGTAAGCGGAACTGTAACCGGGAAAAGATAGCTTGCAACAACCGCAAGCATTGCCGCAAGAAACGTACTTACCATATAAAACATAATTACGGTTCCAAAGCGCTTGCCTATTCCCTTTCCCGCGCTTGCGAGGGATGAAATAACGAGAACAAATACGAGTATCGGCGCAATAGCCTTAAGCGCACCAACGAAGATTTCGCCGAAAATTCCGACAAACGATGCCCCCGGCACCCAAAGCCCGAGCACTGCACCGATAATGAGACCTATCGCTATCCTTAATATAAGCGGTGATTGTGTGTATAGTTTAAATACATTTTTCATACATTTTCCTCCGGTTTTACAGTTTTTTTATATTGCAATAAAGGCTATGGCAAAAAACACATTTTGTCATAGCCCCCATTTACTTTTACGCCATTTCTACATTTAGCTTCTTCCCGCCGAGGATATGGAAATGGAGATGATGCACGGTCTGCCCTGCATCGTCACCGCAGTTTGAAACAACGCGGTAGCCGCCATCCAGCTTTTCATCCTTCGCTATCTTTGCGATTACCTCAAAGATATGGGAAACAACAGCAGAATTTTTTTCATTTATCTCCGCAACGGAAGCAATATGCTCCTTCGGGATAACGAGAATATGAGTCGGTGCCTGCGGCGCAATGTCACGGAACGCAAGAACAAGCTCATCCTCATACACCTTTGTTGACGGAATTTCACCGGCAATTATTTTACAAAACAAGCAATCGGACATTTTCTCTTCCTCCTATGCCTTTGCAGACACAACTTCGCGTGCTGCCAAAAGTGCCGCATCGAGCTTTGAAACGTCATTGCCGCCTGCCATAGCAAAATCAGGCTTGCCGCCGCCGTTGCCGCCGGCAGTTTTTGCAGCTTCGCGAACTACGTCGCCCGCCTTCAATCCGCGTGCAACAACATCCTTACCGCAGGTTGCGGTGAATACAATCTTCTCGCCGTTTACGCTTGCAAGAACAGCCGCAACGGATGCATCAAGATCACGCATCTCATCGCA
>JAFQVE010000021.1 GCA_017408185.1 Oscillospiraceae bacterium
GATAGAAATCCCCCGTGCTGCACTCACAGCAGACGATATTGCAAAGGAAGCTGAGTTCTTCTGTTTCGGTACAAATGACCTCACACAGATGACATATGGCTTCTCACGTGACGATGCAGGTAAGTTCCTCTCTGCATACTATGATGCAAAGATTTTTGAGAACGATCCGTTTGCAAAGCTCGACCAGACAGGTGTTGGTAAGCTTATGGAAACAGCTATCAAGCTTGCAAAGCCGGTTAATGCAGATCTCCACCTCGGTATCTGCGGTGAGCACGGCGGTGACCCGACATCCGTTGAGTTCTGCCATACAATCGGTCTTGACTACGTTTCCTGCTCACCCTTCCGTGTTCCGATTGCACGCCTTGCCGCTGCACAGGCTGCAATTAAGGAAATGTAATATTACATTTAATATGGAAAGCTTCCCGGTGTTTTTCGTCGGGAAGCTTTTTCTTGATTTATTTTCTTAAAGATGGTATGATTGCTATATTATAAATTTGTGAGGATAAGGTATGATTGATATTTCAAATTGGATGGGCATATTTTGCGAGAAGCTTAATGAAACTTTTAACGACCGTGTATGGTTTATCGGTCTTCAGGGCAGTTTTGCCCGAGGAGAAGCGACTGAAACGAGTGACATTGATGTTGTTGTTATTCTCGATAAGCTTTCAGTTGCAGATATAAATGCTTATAATTCAATGCTCGACACTCTTCCCCACAGAGATTTAATCTGCGGTTTTCTTTCGGGAAAAGACGAGCTTTTAAGCTGGGAGCCATCGGATTTGTTCCAGTTTTATTATGACACAACACCGATAAAAGGAAGTCTCGATGAGTTATTGCCTTTGATTGATGAAAAAGCAATCAACAGAGCGATAAAAACCGGGGTATGCAACATCTATCACGGTTGCGTTCACAATATGCTTTTTGAAAAAAGTGAGGAACTTTTGCGTGGATTATATAAATCCGCTTCTTTTGTAATACAGGCAATCTGTTTTAAGGAAACCGGAAAATATATACGATACCAAAAAGAATTATCGAAGCTTGTTTCTTCTTCCGAAAAGGAGATTGTTGATATTTTTATAAACCTAAAAAATGGTGGAACTGTCGAATTTGATGAAATGACCGAAAAACTGTTTAATTGGTGCAAAAAACATATTGGGTAATTTCATATGTATACAAAAATGGTAACCGCTTTAACCGGCGGTTACCATTTCGTTTTTATTTTAATCTTTTAATCCTCAATACCAAGAAGTTTTGCGGCATTTTGGCGAATAATCTTTTTATAGTCATCTTGGCTCAGCATTTCTTCATCCACCATTTTAGTCAGAAACTCATCAAACTTATACTGGAAAGTTTGCCCCGCATAGCAAATATCCGTACCATAGTATATTCTGTCAGAGAATTCGGACATAAACTTAGCGGCATACTCCGGATCACGCATCATTGCATTTGATCCGCTTCCGGCAGAAAGGTCACAGTAGAGATTGCCATACTCACGCATAAGCTCTGCGAGTCTCCCTTCTTTTACCTTACCCTCAGGATATTTGTTTCTGATTTCATTTGTATTGTCAGCTGAAATCTCACTCCAGAAACACGCCGAATGTCCGATAAGCTTCAAGCCGGGATGCTTCTTGAGCATTTTTTCTATTCTTGGAAGTCCCAAATCATCTACTATACCATATGCACCTCCGAGCTGTGGTGCTATATGAATAAGCACCGGCATATCACACTCGGCACAATGCCTGAAAAGATTGTCCATCATCGGGTCATCCGCATACAAGCCCGCAGTTAGCTCACCAACACCTTTTGCGCCAAGCTTCTTATAATGATTCAAAGTGCGAGAGAAGTCGGTTTTGCTGTTATTCCTTCCTCCTCTTGGGTCAAGATTACAAAACCAAGTAAATCTTTCAGGAAACCGGTCTGTAACAAGCTTAGCTAAGAAATTCGACCCTGTTCCACTCATGCACTCCGGCGAAACGATTGGAAGTATTACACCAAAATCAACATCCAGCCTGTCATGCTCCTTTATGAATTCTTCAGCACTAAGGTTATTATAAGGATTGTCAGGGTTTTGGTATTGCGGAAGTGCAGCTACATGGCAATGAATATCAATTTTTTTCATTTTCCCTTTCCTTTCCCGATTACTTATTTACAAAGTCGAGTATTCGTTTAAGAAGCACTGCGACCTCGGCACGGGTTGTGTATGCTTTCGGGTCAATATATCCGTTTTTGCCGTTTACAAGACCATTTGATATGAGAGCGCGTACTGCATCAAGTGCGTATTCATCCACATCATCAATGTCCGGTGCCTCTACCTCGCCGATTTCAAGCTCTGCTCCCAGCACCTTAAGTGCCCGATATGTCATAAGCATCATATCCTGACGCATAATGTTTTTACGCGGTGCAAACATATTGTTTCCGATACCGCTTACTATGCCTGTATTTCTTGCTATTGCAAGCTCATATGCAAAGTAGTCAGTTCCAAGAACATCGTCAAAATTCTCAGCGTTATCACTTGTCTGATTGAATGCTCGTACAAGGAGTATCGCATAGTCAGCTCGCGTTATATTGTTTGCCGGTGAATATTTGTTCTCGCCGGTACCTTTGATTATTCCCGAATCAGCAAGTCTGTTTATTGCATCGGCTGCCCATGCATGATTTCCGAGATCGATGAAACGGATATCACTATCGCCAGACGTGCTTTCCCCGTTATCGGTCTCTCCTTTATCCGGAAGCTGTGTCCCGTTTCCGACGCCACTACCGCCGGATGAACCGACATCGGTTGTTGCGCCGTATACGGTTACAACAAAGGTAATGACCGTATCTCTGCCCAACTCATCACGTACAGAAATCTTAAAGCTGTGGTCACCTATCTGACTCTTATCGGGTCTCCATGTAATCTTACCTGTCGCACCGTCAAGACTTACACCACGAGGGATATCAACACCGCTTACCGCCTCATATGTTACACTCATACCGTTATTATCCGTGCGATAATGTGCAAGGTTTACGCTGACAGAGTTTTCCGCCGTTACGCTCAGGTTGCTTATCTCACTAAACTCCGGACCATAGTTCTCTACATTCGAAATCGGAATGACTACCTTCTGACCTTTTGCTATGTTGTATACGTAGCCTGCATCAACATTATAAATGTCTTCAAAGGTTTTTACGGCAGATACTGTGCCTATGTCAATAATTAACTTTTTATCTGAGGAATCATATGTTGCATTTTCGATTTTATAAACCGCATTCTGCTGACTGTCGGCTCTTCCTTCGTTGTCAATATACACATACTGACCTATAATTCTGTCTGCATCAACCATATCCTTTGTTTCTACTGTAATAAAATTCTTATTAAAGGTAGGCTTGGCAGACGGCTCAACCTCGGTGTATGAAGCGACAACGCCCGTGTATGCCCCGTAAGTATACTTTCCGTCAGACTCATTTTTGTCAGCACTTGTATGTAATGTATCTCCGTCATTTACATATCTGTAAATGACTTCTCCGCCCTCTTTTTCAAGACTTACCACTCCCACAAAGCCGCGGAATTCAAAGCTGAAATCGCCATCGGTTACAGTATAGGTTACATCTTTGTTTGTTGCATAAACAATGTAGTCTATTCTGTTGTCTGTACGTTTAACCTTGACAGCACGAGCGATATCATCGCCACCAAGCTTGCCTTCGTCTGCCGTTGCGGTTATGTTAATCTCTTTTATATCTTCAAGATATCGATTGTTCTTATACGGTTCAAATACAGTTGTAAAAAGTGAATCATCTTCATTTTTTACAAGCACATACTGAAACGGTTTTAATTTCTGAGTTGAAGGCGTGTCGATTTTTGTTCCCGTTGCAACAGCGACCTCATCGTAATCATCATTGAGCATCGTCATACGGAGATGAAGCCCGTTTGAATCCTTTAAAAAGCGATTATAATCCGTCACCTTAAAGTCAACCGTGAACATATCCTCGGCAATCTCATTTTTCGTTGCAGTTGCACGACGAACATCCTTAAGCCAGCTTGTTCCCGGATATTTAAGCTTTTGTATTGCTGTCTGACGATTCTGGTCATACATATATGGAACATCCGCACCTGCATATGATCCAATATAACCGTTGTCGTCAAGTTTATAATCGCCCCGGGTTTCATCCTGAGGGTCAAGTTTGAGTCCTTCTGTGTCCACCTCGTGTGACTGGCTGTGGAAGCTGTAGATATGCTCTCCCCCACCCTTTACACGGAAGAAGTCTATGCCGTATGACACGTCTGAACCCACATTTATCATAACTACTGTTCTTCGGTAAATATCAGCAATATCCTTATAGGCATCAGACTCCACATCCATAAGCTTGACGATTCCATCCGAGCTGTCAAAGTGCTTCGGATATCCAAGATAGTATGCTCGCTTACCAAGCGCAGATGTGCCAAACACATTCTGCACCGTATTGCCTACAGTTACCGTATTATGGGCAATGGTAGATTCTACCCATTGGTATCTCACCATATTTATGGATTTTGAAGCAGGAGTTCCGTTATCCGGTGCCATATTGATCCCGAACGCCTCAATTCCGAGATTGAGCGAATCCAAATGCCCATGGCCTGCAGCACGTCCGAAATAAAGCCAGAAGTCACGCATAGTATTTGAATAACGCTGTGCCGACTTATCGCCATAGGCTTCACCGTCTGCGAGTACCGCAAAGCCGTAAGCCGGTAGCATACCACTCTTTTCGACACTCAGACCGTCATCGATGTATTCAAGAACATCCTTTTTTGCCGCTTCAGGCTCTTGACTGAATATATCATAATGAAGACCTTCCTCAGAGTGTCCGTTTCTGTTCCAGATGTACTCTGCAAGCTCATTTGCAATCCTGTCAGCACCTTCAATCTCCTTGATATGCTTAAAGCCATTCAAAATCGTGTCGATTGCACCGAAAATTCTATTGTCTGCGGTATACCCCGAGTCACCTATCTGGGCAGAGTGAGACTCGGTAAGCGTCAAAAGTCTCTGAGCAGTATACATCTTTGCAAAGTTGGGATCCGCAAAAAGGTTGAACTTTTCATTTCCGGAATCATACATTGCAAGTATATTGGCAAGCTCGTTCATTCGGATAAGCCATGAGTAGTTGTAGTTCGGAGCCGCTTCATTACCATGGCCGTCGCGATCAACAACGTGTAAAATCTGAGTACTAAGCGCACCGCCGGCTACATTTCTCTTTCCATCTTCGATGGTTGTAACGCCTTTCCGGTACACCCACTTCATCATATCCTTGCTCTCAGGCTCAGTATCAAGCACAAGTGCTGCCGATGCGATAGTTTTTTGCACCTGGCCGTAGTTGCCTCCGACTCTTCCGTCTTTTGCCGCAACATATGCCTCACGAATAATGCCATTTTCAATATTACTCCAGACAGCTTCCCCGGTCAGCTTATCCGATTCATCATAATCAAAGCTGTATTCCTCCGCATATTTGCGGTCTCTCTCGGAGATCTGATTTATTATGCCTGCGTTTTTCGTCTCATCCGTAATTAACTCATAAAGACCATCGGCACAGCATATCCAGTTTGCCACATAATCGCAGTCATTGATTCTTCCGTAAATCTTACCACGTCCCGAGCCGCCATGAGAAAGCGAAAACTGATAATTCTTATTAAAATATTGAATAAAGTCGAAGCTCGGGTATACATCTGCAAGTCGGTTAAGGAGTATTGCCGCGGCAGTGCCGTATTCCTGCTTTCCTGAATATACATATGCCTTTGTCATATACTCAACGGCATTATCAACCTCGACAAATGCACTGTGCATATAATATGCCACATATGTATGGCGCTCCTGCGCACCGCTTGCCACTCTCCCCGGAAGATAGCCAAGACCGTCGTCTACACCCCAGCGGCAACCGTCAACCTTATCCCCTGTTCTCGGGTCAATGTCTGCTTTTTCACCGCTCCTGAGTTCAGAGTATAAATCGTTGTAAAGATATCCGCCTTCTACCCCGTAACCATAGTATGTATACCAGGTATCGCTTCCCTCCTCGCCGGGTTCGGTATCGGAAAGCGCTATACCCTTGTCAAGCAGCATTCTTCTGTGCTTTTCAAGAGCCATCATTCTGTCAAAGGTGCCGTCTGCCTGCAATCCAAGCTTAAGAAAACCTTCAAAGTCATTGGACGGGAACATCCTTTTACATTCGGGGCACTGCACCTTCCACGGTCTGCTGAATACATTAATCAAATACGCCGTTGTTGAACCGTATTCCGCTCCGATGTTATGTCCGCAGTATCGGCAGTACATATATTCCTCGTCTCTAAAGTCGCCTACACGGTTTGAACGCGGAACACCTTCACCTATTATCGCATTGTAAATAGCATCAAAGCCCGAAAGATATCTTTCAGCATTTGTCTCCGCTGATTCAAGCGCATCCTTCGCCCATTCGTATTTCTTTATATTCCTGCGCGCAGCCTCAACGCGGTCGGTTGTGTAATATGTAGATTCATCCTTTTTTGTAGCCCTGTGAAACACAATATCCGTAGGCTGGCTTGTCCACTCCTCGCCGTCTAAAAATGTGCGTGCTCTGACTGACACGGTAATATCATTCTCAGTTTGACGTGGCACTGTTACATAGCCGCCTCTGAGAATTTCACCGTCACCGCCGCAAATCTCATAGTCAACCACTGAGTCAGACAGCATCTCTGTGCCGCCCTTGTCAAAATTCACCCGGGCAGACAGCTTGACAACCTCACTCGTAAACGGTCTCGAATCATCAGGAATGATAATCAATTCTCCGGTTCGCGGTGCATTGACAACAACAAGCCTGCTTGTTTCCAGAGTGATATCCCCTTCCGTAACAGACATTGTTATTGTTGCCGTACCGCCTGTAACCGGAGTCAGAACTCCGTTCTTGAATGTAACTACATTTTCATCGTCAGATTCGTAGCGAACCCAGTCAAGCTCTGATTTATCTATAATACTTCCGTCGCGCCGTCTCACTTCCCAAGACACTTCCTCCGGCACATCAAGATCTTCCTTGGTATACCCGGTCTTTGACAGATTTAAGTTTAATGTTTTGAGTTCGTTTGAGCCTTCAATTTTAAGAACAGTAGGCCAAATAAACGATCCGGAAGTTGTTTTGAATACAACAAGGTTTTTACCCTTTTTAAAATCCGGTTTTGACAAAAATGTATCTGTAAATTTAGAGGAAGCAAAGTCTTGCGGGTCTACACTTCCTGCTTTTGTATTTTCGGAAATCAGCATTTCCACATCGTCATTGTCAATATCAGTATCGCCGTCAGCATCTGCTTCGGGAACAATCCATACATCAAATGCTCCGTTACCGGACGTATCCTTATACGTTGAAAGAGTTGCTCGATATACACCATCTGCAGGTATATCCACTCGCAATGCAAGCCACTCACCTGCAGCAACATTAAATCTGACAGCGTTCTTTTTATTTTTATAGACGAGTGCAGGGGTAGCATCAGTCTTCGTCGGTGCTATTCCTGTGATAGCCTTTGCATTTGTATAACCCCATTCCCAATTTCCTGAGGTATACTCGTCGGTAATGTAGCGGATATCAATTAAGTTTTTATTACTGTGCAAATCATTCCACGAGCTTTCGATACCGCCGAAATTATATTCTGCATTTTCACCGCTTATCGTCTTTCCGTCCGGGATTGCCGGCTCAACCTGTACGCCGGAAACCTCGACAGTTTTAGAAACGCCTCCAAGTATAACCGTTGCAAAAACTGTTACCTCGGCTTCTGCCTGAGCGAATATTTCTCCTGTTTTTTCATCTATACCTGCCTTATCAAGCTCTTTAACAGAGTAGGATATCTGAGCTTCTGAAAGATCTGCGTCAGAACCGTCGGACATCTTCGCTCCGGTCACACCGGCAAAACCATTCTTTACCTCAAGTGTAACTTCATCAAGAAAAATCTTATCGGTAGAGTCTTTTACTTCAACATTAACAAACGCAGATTCCGAAGAAACTGCACCGCTTGGATTTGTTCTTGCAGCGATAATCCGAACCCTTGCCCTGCCTTTTTTGAGTCCCGTAATCATTCCTTTTTCGGAGTTAACTTCTATAACTCCGTTGTCATTTACCGCCTCATATGTAAGCTCATATTCGTCTGTATCCGCAATGATTCCGTCAGAAAGATAAACATCAGCCGATATATTTTTAAACTCATTTATATTAAGCTCGAGCTCCGAAGTTGACGGTTCAACATACATCACAGCATCATCCGCTCCTGCTTCAAGTGTGAGGGAGTGGATATACATATTGCACGCGTCGTCATTTTTTCCGGTCTCTTCATTCATTCCGGGCACTTCATCCTTTCCGTTTCCGTTTCTTGTCGGCTTAAAGACAAGGATGTATTTACCCGCTTCTTCAATTTCAAATGCGTTGTTTATAACCTCAGATTCTTCTTTCAGGCTGCTCGGACGATTATAATATGAAATTTCCCCCAGAGCATTGAGCTTATTCCCCGCGGTGAAGGACTGTGATGAAACCTCTGTTCCGGGCTTAAACAAATATACATCGCTGTAACCTCCGCCGGAATTGCTCTTTCCATATCCGAGAGAAGACTTATACGTGCCGGCAGCAGGTATATATATTTCCAAAGCGAGCCATTCATTTCCCGAATACTTCAGCACAGCTTCGATTCCTGTGCCTATATCACTGTCAGTTACTGTCTTTATACCGGAGGTCGTCTGATCCGACCACTTCCACATACCATAGGAAGTATCGTAAGTAATGTTTTTCAGAGAAACGCCATTTGTTTTCTCCGGGTTAAAGTTATAAACAAGTGTATAATTCGGACTCACTTCACTTTTTTTCGTCCAGAGTGCGGTAAGGGTAACGTCATTTTTAACGATATAGCTTTCTCCTGCGGCATAGGTTTCTTTTTCATCGCTCCAGCCGTAAAAATCATATCCGTCGCGTACAGGTGCAGGGAGTATAGCAGAGTTCCCCTCGCCAACCATTTCACTCGGAATTTCCACCGAGCCGCCGTTCGCATCATAGGTCACGGTGTACTGTGTGCCGATACCGACCTCTGCGGTTTTGGTGAGTGTGAGACCTTCAAGAAATGCGTAATAGGCATCGGAACTGCTGCCATATTCTTTAGATGACTTAACTGCCTGAAATACGAGATAGAACTCCGCGCCATCTTTAGAAGCAGTTATATCCTTCTTCGTAGTTATTTCTGCAGACTTGTTACCTGCAGTAGCCGAAGCGTACAGAGAAACAACATCTGTATTCAGTTGATAGTCAGCATAGCTTTCAGAAAAATCACAGGCACCTGCCGGAAGCTCTGTAGCCACCGGAATAAGGTATATATTTATGCCTCCGCAAGCACTATATTTTGTATATAAAAGCTTTGCATTATATACGCCCGACTCGGGAATCTGTATTTTCAGCGCAAGCCACCAGTTTTCTTTGCCACGCATTTCCATAGCAGGTACTTTTAA
>JAFQVE010000193.1 GCA_017408185.1 Oscillospiraceae bacterium
AGGCGGATATGGTGATTGTTTCTATCGGCGTTGCGCCCGAGAACACGCTTGCAAAGGATGCAGGGTTAAAGCTCGGCGTGAAAGGCGCTATCTCTGTAAATGATGGTATGAAAACCTCGGATGACGATATTTATGCAGTCGGCGATGCAGTGGAGGTAGAAAACTTTATTTCAAGGGATAAAGCGGTTATCACGCTTGCAGGACCTGCGAACAAGCAGGGACGCATTGCCGCAGACAATATTTGCGGAATTAATAGCACATACAAGGGCACGCAGGGCGCATCGGTCATAAAGCTTTTTGATATGACCGTGGCATCCACGGGTATGACCGAAAAACACCTGAAAGCTGCAGGCATTGAATACGAAAAAGTAATTCTCTCGCCCTTATCCCATGCCGGATATTATCCGGGCGCAACCGTTATGACCTGGAAGGTTCTCTTTGAGAAGAAAACATACAAAATCCTCGGCGCACAGTGCGTGGGCTACGACGGGGTTGAAAAGCGAATTGATGTCATTGCAACTGCGATTTTCGCAGGACTCAGTGCAGACAACCTCAAAGACCTTGAGCTTTCTTATGCACCGCCCTATTCATCCGCGAAAGACCCTGTAAATATGGCAGGATTTATTATTGACAATGTAAAAAACGGAATCGTCAAACATTTCTATTACGAGGATATACCCGCGCTTCAAAAACGGTCGGATATCACTCTGCTTGACACGAGAACGGTTTATGAATATATGCGCGGTCACGCGGATGGATTTATAAACATTCCGCTTGATGACCTGCGTGAGCGCATATCGGAGCTTGATCCGGAAAAGCCCGTGTATGTAATGTGCCAGAGCGGACTGCGAAGCTATCTTGCAACGAGAATTCTTATGCAAAACGGTTTTGATGCCTATAACTTCGCAGGCGGTTACAGACTTTACGGCACAATGTATTATGACGAGGCGATGTCAAAGCAGGCATATGACTGCGGAATGGAGAAGTAAGAGGGATAAAAAATGAGCGAAGAATGTTTAATTTGCAAAGCGCCGCTTGAATACCTGGAACGTGATATTCCGATGGAGTGTGTAATTTGCCATAAAACAGAAAACAGCAAAACACAGTGCGTGAACGGTCATTTTGTTTGCAGTGAGTGCCACGTCAGTGGCATGGACAAAATCATAGCCGTTTGCTTAAATGAAAAGTCCAAAAATCCCGCTTGCATATTAGAGAAAATGATGTCAATGGACTTTTGCCATATGCACGGTCCTGAGCATCACGTTATGGTGGGCGCGGCGCTTCTTACCGCATATAAAAACGCAGGCGGCGATATTGATTTAACCGCGGCACTTCCCGAAATGTACGCACGAGGAAAGCAGGTTCCCGGCGGAGCTTGCGGATTCTGGGGTGCTTGCGGTGCAGGCATCAGTACCGGAATGTATATGGCGATTGCGACAAAATCCACGCCTCTTGAAAAAGAAGCGTGGGGGCTTTCCAATCAGATGACAGGGCGTGCTCTTACCGCAATCGGCGAAAACGGCGGTCCGCGCTGTTGCAAAAGAGATTCTTATCTCGCAATTTCTGAGGCGGTTAAATTTACCGCCGAAAAGTTAGGTGTACATATGGAGCTTGAGGAAATCAAATGTTTTCGCTCAAAACTCAACAATCAATGCATTGAGGAAAGGTGTCCGTTTTATGGCAAAAAATAAAATAGCCTTTATATGTGTCCATAACTCCTGCCGTAGTCAAATGGCGGAGGCTTTTGGAAAAGCGTATTTATCAGATAAGTATGACTGCTATTCCGCAGGAACCGAGACAAAACCCGTGATAAACCAAGATGCCGTGCGGATTATGAAAGAGCATTTCGGCATTGATATGAAAGAGCAATATTCAAAACTGATTACGGATATTCCTGAACCCGATATAGTTATCACAATGGGCTGTAATGTCAAATGCCCTAACCTTCCCTGCAAAGAGCGTTATGACTGGGGTCTGGACGATCCCACAGGTAAAAGTGATGTGGAATTTATAAAAACAGCCAACAAAATCAAAGAAAAAACATTAGAATTGAGAGATAGAAAATGATAAATAAATTACTCAAAAGTGTGTTAAACCAAGACACAGCACCTGTCGTAGTATGCGATTTGGATGATATTATCGTATATATGAATCCTGTGGCGATAGAGCATTATCACAAGGATTTGACGGGCAGAAGTGTCAAAGACTGTCATCCGCCGAAAGCCAATGAGATGATTGACAAAGTCGTTTCGTGGTTTCGCGAAAGCACGGACAACAACATCATGTACACATTCCGCAATGACAAGGAAAACAAGGATGTGTATATGGTTGCTCTCCGTGATGAAGACGGCACTTTAATCGGCTATTACGAAAAGCACGAGTACAGAAACCGCGAGACTTCAAAGTTATACAACTTTAGTTAAAGCACAACAAGAGGGATTAAAATGAAAAAGACTCTAATATTCACAATAATCGTTTCTGTATTGTTTTTGCTTTCAGACCCA
>JAFQVE010000194.1 GCA_017408185.1 Oscillospiraceae bacterium
AGTCATTTCAAGGCACAAATATTCGTCCTTTTCAAACATGCACTTCACAGGATCAGATGCAAAAAATTCACCGGGCATTACTTCTTTTGTCTTTTGACCGTTAAAACAAATGGTTTTAAAATCAAAAACCCTAATGTCTGCCTGTTCATCCTCGTCGTCCATAACCGCTTCAGAAATGTTTTCGGGAAGATTGATGCTCACGCATCTGCCGATCCTTGCGCTGTGAATAGTCCAGTTTTCGCAAATCAGGTTTTTATGGCTTATTGAACCGTCGTCATAGGTGCTGTCTATAATGTTTGAAAACAGAACGGAATAGTTATATTCACCGCCTGCAGAGATTTTATAAAAAACTCTTCCTGTACGAATTTCATTTTCATTCATCGCAAAATACAGCTGATTTCCGCTTCCTGCATATGTGTTTGAGTTAAATTGGTCAAAATACTTCATAATGGATCTCCTTATTTTAATGAATTTATTATAACATAAGCGTGAGCGAAATGGTATAATGTTGCCATATTTTCCGGTTTCCGGCAAAGCCGGAGAGGAAAATGGCATTTTAAATCAGTATAATAACTACTTTTGTAGTTATTATACCATATTTCTTTTTGGACTGCAATTGTTTTCCGGTTATGCTGTAACCTCATTTTGTATAGTAAAGTTAAGGGGTTTTAAGAAAATTGATAGGGATGCTGCTATCTTTGCAACATCCCCTCTTGTTTTATCCGTAATAATCGCCTGAAAGCCTTCCGGATAATAGATCAGATATTTGAGCCCTTCAAAAATTTTTTCTTCCATTTTTGGTCACCCTTTCGTTGTGGACGGAAAAAGCTTTATAATACCGTTGCATTTTCTGCAACCCGGGAAATCAGATTGTAGTCATTGGTCAGGATTGTATCAATCCCCATTGCGAGATATTCTCTTGCTTCGTCTTCGTCATCTGACCAGAACACATTGCAGATAATGCCGTTTTCGTGCGCTCTGTCAATCATTTCCTGATCGAATTTTCCTTTGAAAAATTGGATTTTTTTGCAATCATACCGGATCGCCCTGTCAACCAGCTCCCGGGGAGCATCTCCGGCACCTACGCAACGGCAAATGTCGGGTGCCATCCGGCGGGCAAGCCGCAGTAAGTTGTCATTTCCGGATGTAAAGTAAACGTATTTTCTACAGTCGTATTTGTCAATCAGAGCAATTATTTTACGCAGAGCATCAGGGTCATATTCGCATTGATTATCGACTGTTTTAATGTGAATATTCATAATGGTATGGCAAGATAATTTTTTTAGGATGTCTTCGAATTTCAGAATTTTCAGTCCTTTAAATTTTTCGCCATACTTTATACCGAAATCAAATGACAGCAGTTCTTCGTAAATATAATCATAAATGTTTCCTGTTCCGGTGCTTACCCGGTCCAGCTTTTTATCATGGCAGGAAACAATCTCACCGTCTTTAGTGACCCAAAGATCAAATTCGATCTCCTCTGCGCCCATAGCAACCGCCGCACCAAAAGCAGGCATACTGTTTTCCGGAGCAATGGTGTTAAAGCCTCTGTGTGCGCAGAACCGCGGATAAGGCATGATGTCATCCGGTCTTACAATGGCACTGCCGGCGGGACGGTATTTCCAGGGGCGGCGGCCTTTTTCAATATACTCGTAATGTGCGGCATCCGGATTTCCGAAGCCTGCAGGTTTATAATACTTTTTATGTACATCGATCTCCGCCGTAGACAGGCCTATATGGCTTTCCATATGGCAAAGGACTTCTCCCGTCGGTGCAACCACCATACTTGCACCACCGATATTGGAATTAACGTCCATTGATACAGATGATCGGATCACATAGGTATTGGTATTGTATGCCAGAAATTGAGACATAATCTTCAATGCTTCGTGGGTATCGCTTCTTTGATGGGAGCAGGCAATGATCACATCCAAATTTTGCCTTGCAAGGTTAGGAAAAGCCTCATAGAAATAGGCATCATAGCAAATAAGGAATCCAAAGCGAATGCCTTCTATTTCGATTACGGTAGGTTCGGAAAACTCAAAAGAATAATCGCCATCGAGCTTCATCACCGATACTTCGCCGGGGGTTAAGTGCTGTTTATAATACTTCCCCGCAAGTTCGCCGTTACGGTTAAAGGCATAGGTTGTGTTTCGCGAGCCTGTTTCGGTTTCGCTTCTTGCATTTACAAAAAGCAGAGCGTTACATCTTTTCGCAGTGGCACTTGCAATTTCCAGCAATCTTTGATTGTATTTCTTTACGCTTTTTTCTGCAGCTTCCTTTGTCTTTGCTAAGCAGGGGATATCACAGGACTCAGGAAATACGATCAGGTCCATTGAACTGTCGCACTGTTCAAATAACGCTAATTGCTTTTCAAATAGCTCATCAGAACGGTTATAATCTGTTGAATATTCCGGTTGCGCAACACATACTTTCATTTAAATTCCTCCTGTTATAATATAGCCATATTTTCCGGTTTCCGGCAAAGCCGTAGAGGAAAATGGCTTTAAATCAGTATAATAACTGCTTTTGCAGTTATTATACCATATATTAAATCAGATTCACAGCACGAAAAAACAGGTATTGCTATATAACAATTTATATAGTAAAATAAGGAGGGTGATGAAAAATGAATTTAAATCGGCTGCAATATTTCTTAGAAGTTGCAGAAACAGAAAATATTACAAAAACTGCTCAAGCACATCTGCTGCCTCCGTCTGCAATATCGGCTTCTATTAAAAAGCTTGAGCAGGATTTAGGCGTTGCGCTATTTGACAGAACACATAATAAGATAACCCTTAACGCCAAAGGAAAATACTTTGCCGCGGAGATAGGGGGAATATTTAAAAAAATAGAGGATGCAACAGCTCAAATTACTGCTCCCTCTATTGCGCTTCCCGAAATAAAAATTCTTATTCACGCAAGGTCGAAATGGATCACGGAATTGATTGTGGAATATGCTGCCGGGGAACAAAGCAACAACTTTATCATTTCCAATGACTACGCAAACGCAAATATTGATGATTATGATATTATCATTGATGAGCCTGATGATAAATACAACCATCTGAACCATTTTGTATTGAGCGTGGAAAGAATTTGCGTTAAGGCTTCATCAAACAGTTCCTTGGTGGGGAAAGAGCTTTATTTTCAACAGTTGGAAGATGAACCGTTTATTCTTCCGTGCACAGGTAATGGTATGCGGAAGAGGTATGAAGATGCTTGCAAACGCCACAAGATAAAAGAACGTATCATTGTAGAATGCAATGACAGGCAATGTCTGCACCAGTATGTTTCATCAGGCATAGGACTTACAATCGGTTCATATCGGTCTCTGGAGGACTCTGTCCAACAAAATTTAACTGCGCTCAAAATTTTGGACTTTGACGAAATCCAAACTGTATGCGTTTTTTACAAGAATAATGAAAAGCCGGGCTTTTATTTAAAAAACTTTTGTGACTATCTCTATTCAAAACGAATTCTATAAATCCCTCAACGACAAAATTCTTCTTTACAAAACGTAATATTTATAGTACAATATACATACTGTTTCAAAAACGGAGGGGTTTGAGTGAAAAACAATATGGATTTTCCGCGCACCTTGTCTCTTTTACGCAGAGAAAAAAACTTAAGTCAACGCAAGGTTGCAAAAGAGCTTGGGGTATCTCAGGCGGTGCTTTCGCACTATGAAAACGGTCTGCGTGAGCCGGGGCTTGAATTTGTTGCAAGAGTAGCGGATTATTATAAGGTGTCGGCAGATTTTCTGCTCGGCAGAACAATGTCACGAGAGGATTACACAATTACCGCAGAGGATTTGCCCGATAGCTCTGAGGATAAGGACAATGTTCTCCGCGGCAGCATGATGGCAACGCTTGCAAAAAAGCTTGTTATAAATTCGCTGAGCATAATTTTTGATATTGTCGGTAAATCAAAGAACAAGGAGCTTATCACGGAAACTGCGGCGTTTTTCAATCTTGCGGTGTATAAGGTGTTCCGTTCGCTGTACTCGGCGGATAAGGAGAGCAGTGAGGATATCTTCTCCGTTGATGAGCGAATCTGGAGTGAGCTTACGAATGCCGAAATGTCGTTTGCCGCGATGAATATAAAGCGCGAAGCAGAGGGGATAACGGAAGCGAAAGATAAAAAGAGTGAGCTTCCGTCGGTTTCACAGGAGGATATTTCCGCAGAATATCCGGCACTTTTCCAGTCGCTTTTGTCGGTGCTTCAGTCGGTCGGCAAACGTCTCGGCGAAAGACTTGATAAATAATATTTTAAGGGGTTCGAAAGAACCCCTTTTGTATTTATACTCCGATTGAGGTTTTAATCTCTGTCCAGAGCTCATCATAGATTTTTGTTTTGTCGCCGAGTGAGGAGAAGATTTCAAGGTCATACTTTGTTATATCAGGATATGCCGTTGGGTCTTTTCCCGCTTCTCCCATAAGCTCACGTGCGGGCGTGCTCGGGGAAGAATAGCCAATGTATTCCGCATTCTTTGCTGCGATATCGGCACGGCACATAAAGTTTATAAACTGCTCGGCACCGTCTTTGTTCTCGCAGCTTGCGGGGATACACATAGAATCAAAGAAGATGTTTGAGCCCTCGGACGGGATAACGTATTCAAGGTCCGGATTTTCGCCCTTGCAGTAAACTGCATCGCCTGCATATACGAGAGCAAGCGCGGCCTCGCCGCCGATCATTTTATCCTTTACCTCGTCAACAACCCATGTGAGAACGAGCGGGCTTTGATCAATAAGCTTCTGCTTTGCTGCCTGGAGAGCAGCGGCGTCGGTTGTGTTCAGGCTGTGGCCGAGATATTTAAGCGTAATGCCGATAGCATCGCGCTGGCTGTTCATCATAATGATGTTATCCTTGTATTTCTCATCCCAGAGCGCGCCCCAGCTTGTCGGCGCTTCATCTACCATAGTTTTGTTATAGAGAATGCCGACCGTTCCCCAGGTATAGGGTACGGAATACTTGTTATCCTTGTCAAATGACAGGTTTTTATATTCTGCATCAATATTGCCGTAATTTGTGATTTTGCTCATATCAATCTCGGAGAGAAGATTTTCAGCAATCATACGCTCAATCATATAATCCGACGGGATGATAACGTCATATGAGTTGTTTGAATTTTTTATTTTCGTGTACATATCCTCATTTGTCTCAAACATTTCATATATAACGCGCATACCGCTTTCTTCTTCGAATTGGTCGATTACGCCGGGCGCGATATAGTCACCCCAGTTGTACACCTTTACGACCGGTCTGTCGTCGCCGCAGGATGAAAAGAGCAGGCAGAGCACTGCAGAAAGAGCCAAAACAATTTTTTTCATTATATTCTCATACTCCTTTTTGATTTATTGTGGTCTTTTTTTGCCGCGCCGACATTCGCAACAATAAGGATTATCAGAATTGCGGCAAACATTATGGTTGAAAGCGCGTTAATTTCGGGTTTTATTCCGCGCTTTGCCATCGTGTAGATTGAAATTGAGAGGTTGCTCACGCCGTTGCCGGTGGTGAAAAAGCTGATGATAAAATCATCAATCGACATTGTAAGCGAAAGAAGAAATCCCGTAAACACACCGGGCAGAAGCTCGGGAAACATTATCCGCCAGAAGGACTGTGTGGGTGTACACCCGAGATCCTGCGCCGCATCGTATAAGCTCCAGTCAAGCTGGCGCGCTTTTGGCAATACCGCGAGGATAACATACGGAATACAGAAGGTGATGTGAGAGAGAAGCATCGTGAAGAAACCAAGGTCAAGTCCCATAAGGGTAAAGAGAAGCATCAGAGAGACCCCGGTTACGATTTCTGCATTGAGCATCGGAATATATGCAACGGACAGAATCAGCGTGCTGCCGCCGCCTTTTTTTCTGGCAAGACCGTACGCTGCCATAGAACCGATGATTGTTGCGATAAGTGCAGCGAGAAAGCCGCACAGAAGCGTGGTATAAAGCGAGGACATAAGAGCGTCATTTGAGAACAGCTGGCGGTACCAGTCAAGCGTAAACCCCTGCCAGCTTGCGCGGGATTTGGATGCATTGAACGAGAACACCATAAGGACGGCTATCGGGGCATACAAAAACGCGAGGACGAGACCGATATAGCATTTTGAAAGCTTTTTCATCGAAGTATTCTACCTCCGTTTCCGGTTCCCGACTCAACATCGCCGCGGTTTATAAAGTACATAAAGACAAGAACAATAACCATTATAACGACGCTGAGAGCGCTTCCGAAGTGCCAGTCGTTCACAACGCGGAATTGCTGTTCGATAACATCGCCGATAAGGGGAACCTTGCCGCCGCCCATAAGCTGGGAGATTACAAAGGTTGTAACGCTTGGCACAAAAACCATCGAAACTCCCGATAAAATCCCCGGTACGGAGAAGGGGAGAGTGACGCGTAAAAAAGCCTGAAAGGGATTTGCTCCGAGGTCTGCCGCCGCTTCAAGATGGCTTTCGTCAAGCTTTAAGAGCGTTATGTAAATCGGCATAATCATAAACGGAAGATAATTATATACCGTGCCGAGGATAACGGCGCCCTCGTTGTAGAGAAAGCGAACCTTCGGCAGACCGAGAGACGCCAAAACCGTGTTTATGATTCCCGTGTTTTCGAGAATGGAAAGCCATGAATATGTGCGGAGAAGAAAGTTCATCCACATAGGAAGAAGCATAAGAATCACGATGATAAATTTTGCACGTGAGCGGCTTCTTGCCAGAATGTATGCGGCGGGGTAGCCGCAAAGGATGCACACGAGTGTGGATATAATTGCAATCTTGAAGCTTTTCAGCACCACTCCGAGATACATGGGGTCTGCAAGGCGCGAAAAACCTTCAAGGGAAAATTCCGTACCCGCGCCGCCTGCGCGCGTAAACGCAAAATAAATTACGATGGCAAGCGGGAAAAGCACGAACACCGCCGTCCACACATACAGCGGAATCAAGCAAGCATTTTTTTTCAAATCTCGACCTCCGAAATTTCATCAGAAGTAATTTTTTTTCTGTCCGGGGAGTTTTCGCTCTTGTGCATAACCTGAATGTTTTCAGGGTCGACACGGAGAG
>JAFQVE010000022.1 GCA_017408185.1 Oscillospiraceae bacterium
AATATTTCATCCAGCAAATAATCGCACTGCACGATTTTTTCCATGAGCATGCTTCTCGTGACATAATAATGGTTTGCCGCTTCATAACCGACAGAGCTGTTTCTAAGCATAATCCTGTATGCAGTTTCAGCAAGCACACGCTCGCTTTTTACGAGCTCTCGCATTCTGTTTTTATCACACTTTCCGTCGCGTTCGATATAAAAGCTTATCTGATTATACGATGCTTTAAAAAGTGTATAGCAATACTTCGCCATATCAGAAAACTCGCATTCGGGAACAGCTTCTATCACCGAAAGTCCATATTCCCATTCGGCGACAAGCTTTTCATACTGCTTTTGCAAAACATCAACAGTATACAATACCCCTTTTCCGCCACACGCAATCGTGCTTGCAGGAGAACCGCACCATGATGCAACATCATCGAACGGAAAACCCGTCATTGTTGCGCGCATTCCCGACGGCTCGGGATAAAGCAAATTTGCGGCACCCGCATTCGCCGGCCCCATATAGATATGCTTCCAATTAAACGGATAGTTCGAAAAAGCACGACAGAAATATCCTACTGCAGATTTCACCTTATCTGCATATTTACCATAGTTTTCTTTCAGAACTTCCGAATATGCATCTGCATCGTTTTCCTCATCCTCAAAAAAATATGCTGCAGCAATCTTTATATTATCGGAAACATATCCTCCAAGCGTCCATGAAAGCATAAGGTGCTCCACGCCTTCATCTATGAGCCTTTCCATATGGTTTACAATATTCTCATAAACAGGAATAAACGGGGCGGTTGATGCCTCCCACGAATTATTTATCTGAACTTTAGCCGCCGTTTCAAGCCCGTTATTCTTTGCGTATTTCCATATCCTTTTTGCGCCTTCTCCCGGACCTATAATTGACAATGAATAGTCAATTATTTCATCTTTCACGCCGCCAATCTCGAACGGAATTCCTGTTTCGCTCACCTCAAGCACCTTAACGTTTCCGGGAAGATGTGCAATCGTTTTCTCCGCTTGCTCTTTTCCGATTGTATTTTCCAGCGACCACGAATAATAGAAAAAGCTGATATCCGGATTTGCTTTATAAACTGCATCTGCCATCGTTTTTAGTATGTCACCTATGACCTCCGACGGCTGTCTTTTTCCGCACACAGGGCACATTACATCGCCGCTTACATCCGTTCCGTCCGAATAACAAAGCGTCCTGTTTTCCGTCTGTGTTATAGCTATAAAGCCTCCAAGCAACGGTACATTTTCGCATACTGAAGAAAGTGCCTCGCGAAGATATTTATGCACCTCGGAATGAGATGAGCAAAGGCACGGATATCCGCCTACGAGCTCCGAACCGCGAAGCTCAGGTCTTTTTTCAAAAAAACTTTCGGGAAGCCCTCTCGGCTCGTTTATATACATATACACCTTTATCCCGAAGCGCGCAGCACGCTCGGTAAGCTTGCGAAGTGCGTCGATTCGCTTTTCCCAGCCTTTACATAGCACGGCATCAAATGGGTATGGTGCTATTCTGTATAACACACCCTGAATCCACACGCCGTTTATTCCGCATCGTGCGTAGCTTTGAAGAAGCTTATCGGGGAACGATATTTCCGTGTCTTTATCAAGAACATCGCCATAGAGGCCACAAAAAGAATATATGATTCTCGATTTTATCTTTGCCTTCCTCTTATAGCTCTTTATGTCAAACGAAAGCGTTCCTGCACTCTCCGCGAGATTTTCGAGAAACATAAGCGCACGCAATATTCCCGCCGGGGCAGCTGCACGGATTGATATTTTTTCTTCCGATATATCTATCTCGTGATATTCCTCATCCCCTGATACGATGCATATGTCAAGCTCTATGTATTTTTCGCCGACTTCGGAAAACGAGACACCAAAGCTCTTTGCAAAACGCAAAAAATCCTCAACAAACGCTTCGCAACCTTTGCAGGATGGGCGGCATTTTATTGCCCAGTCGGATGTGACGTTTACCTCTTTTATCTTCGGAGTTATTATAGATTCATACTTCTTATTAAAGAACTCGAACGGAGCGGTACGCTCCTCACTCTCATAATTGCGAACAGACTCACAAACTGTTTTTCGTATTTTCTCCGTTTGCTTTTTCTCAGTTTCGGAAAGTTCGCGGTATAAAACATGTTCACACTCACACTTTTTTCCCAACTTAGAACCGAGATAGTCATCCTCTTTAAGAATATACGAAAGACGTTCTTCATCAATATCAAGAAGCTTGAAAATCTGCTCATATGGCAAGAGATTCCATACTTGCTTGAGAATCGAGATATATCCGCGGCTCATCCATTCATCGAGATTTTTTTGCTCGCCAAGCCCCATTTCAGATGCCGCGCGGCAGACATTTTCTTCGCTTGTTTGTATAACACTTGCTATACGCTTCGCCGAAACCATTTCCCACAGACGAAAAACAAGTGCCTGATGCGATGTCGGAAAATGCGGAATTTTTAGTGTGTTTTCACATTCTAAACTCATCATTTTTTAACCCCCGGAGAGATAACTCTCATAATCTCATTCACGTTCAATGAATTTGCAAAAATCCTCAAATGCCGCAAGCTGTGACGGGCGCTTTAGTTCATAGAAGAAGCCGTGTTCAACGCCCGGATACACTTTCCACTGTGACTTGATTTTAAATTCAGAATGTTTGTCTGCGATTTTTTTGGTAAGCTCCGACGGAAACAGGTGCTCATACTCTGCTTCCATAAAAAACAGCGGCGGGTTATCTTCCCTGATGTAGTTCTTTAATGACAACCGCTCAAACGGCTCTTTATTGTCCTCATATGAAGCCCCTGCGATATCTTGCATAACAGACCACATCGCCGGTTGTATGTTATCCCACGGGTGAAAGTCGTACGGTGTAGCTTGCAAAATACCTTTGCACGGTTTTATCCACCCATTTTCGAGAATTGCATTCTCACCGCATTCTCCAGGGGCTGCACAAAGCAGAAGCGATGCAAGATGAGCCCCTGCCGAAACTCCGTAAACCGCAATCTTTAAAGGTCTTTCGAGTTCTTTTAAAACCGACACGAACTTATCATAGCTCTCTCTTATATCTTTTAACTGTTCAAATGCATCCTTTGCATCAAGACGGTAATCGGTTGAAGCGGCTATATGTCCACGTTGATTAAGCGCCTGCATAATCTCATGAAAATCTCTTCCCCCGCCTCTCCATCCGCCGCCATGAACAAAGAACACCGCTATGTCTTTCGTGACGTTTTCCGGAACGAATACATCAAAAATCCTCCCTTTGACCAACGGAGAATCTAAATAATACGATTTAAATTCCATAACAAACTCCCTTTCATCGTACAGAAAAGGTGCACTCACTTTCTAAGCCTCTTTAGTTTTTAAAACAACGCTGTGCAATGCGACGCATATTCTCTCCTAAAATTTTCTTTTTATCCTCAACAGAGATATTGGAATATACAACCCATCCAAGCTGTGGACGCGGATCACGCATCGGTGCATCTGTGCCGTAAAGCACTTTATCTACCAGACCTTCTGCACAGAAATATTCTATAACACCCTCCGGAACCGTTGTGTAAGTAAGCTGCAAATATACATTATCATATTTCTTTGCAAGCTGTGCATACTGTTCGGCACATGGGAAATTTCTGCCTGCGTGGTCAAGGAAAAATGTAATATCCGGATATTTTTCCGCCAGTTCTTCCATATCGCTGAGATACGATGGATAATTTCCACTGTCCATAAGCGCGAACAGCCTGTTATCGTTGGCTATTTTAAGCCACGGTTCATATGCAGGGTCATTATATCTGACACCCGTGCGGGAGTAAAACATTTTCATTCCCGGCATTTTTTCCTCTATATGATAGTGATATGCTTCTCTTTCTACATCTGCCACATAGTTCGGATCAATCAGAACATACGGATACACTCTCTTATCCCGCCTTGCCATATCCGAAACGATCTTGTTCCCCGCCTCACTGTCTGTCCATATACCCAGCCACGGTGCTACACAGTACTCATCAACGCCCATAGCATCCGACAGCTTTGACATGTGCGGCAAATCTCCGTTAATCATCGCCCAGCCCGCCCCGCAATTTCCGTTATCCTCAAGGAAATGAGCGTGCGAATCAAAAACAAATACGTCAAGAGGCTTCCCAAGCGCCGCCTGCTTCGCAATCTCATCGCTTTTTACTTCAACTTCCGCTGGAAGATCGATACCGCAAAGTCTTGCAAGATTACCACCCGACATAAGCTTCTTTTCCTCTTCGCTTATCTGTGCATAATCAATAAATGCACGCGCTGCACCCGGATTCATTTTGGGAAGTCCGCTTCCAAAGCACACACGATCTGCACCAATTTCTTTCGCAATTACCTCAACACCATAATTCGCCTGCATTGTCGAAAGGTCTGCATATAAATTAGAGTATCTTTTCATATACGCCGCAAGATTATTAAAATCGGTCCACGAGGTTCCCAGAAGAACGATGTTGAGAGCGGGATGATTTGCAAGAAGCACCGAAAGCTCACCCCAGCTAATCTGAGCTTTTTCTACAAGTAGCGGAATCTTGTTTTTCTCAAGCTCGTTATAATATTCTCCCATAACATCTTCAGATGGTGAAAAGCAATGCAGAGCGGGAAACATCGTTACCGCTATCATTTTCTTTCTTCTCATATCTTCTATGAATTCATAGGGCATGAGAAAGCTTCCTGTGTATCCCGGTGCAATGGTATAACATCCATAGAAGCGGTGGTGCTTTTGAAGCTCCTCCGCGAGACGTTCATTGCCGTAGATGGGCGCGTAGTCACGCGCCCATCCCGAATACACAAGTGCAGCAGATATCCCCGTTCTGTCCATAGAAGAAAGAACATCTTCACTTTTCCAGATTTCACGGCGGTTTTTGTACCCCCGTTTTCCAATGCATACATTTGAATCAAAATATATCAGTGACATTCTTTTCTCCTTATGATATCAGCTTGAATGCAAGTGTTATTTATCGTAAATTACCGTACCGTCGGAAAGAATTGCGTAGCCTGTTACATTTGCGTCAGCAACACCGTCAATATCATTTACAACCGTAAACTGTGCTGCATCTGTTGTCATTGCAACGCGCTTTGTTCCGAACATAATTCCCTTTTCAACTGCATCTCCAAGGCCTACAAACTCTGCCATATACGCAGTGTTGTTGTCAACAGTACCCATTGCGCTGAGAATGATGCTGAACTTATTTCCGGTAAATACCGGCGCTTCATCAGCAAACACAGCCGTAAGCTTGCAATCTTCCCAAGCGTTGAAGGTGTATTCTGCATCAAGGCTTATTATTTTTGCCGTGCCGCCTACAGGAGTCTTTGTCCAGCACTTGAAGACTTTGCCTTCCGGAACAGTTGCAACGCAGGTCACCTTCTGACCATAGGTATAGCTACCCTCACCGGTTCCATCCACAACGTCAATATCAAAAGTTGTTGTAGGTTCACCATACTTTGCAACGAACATACGATTGCTGTCCGGCGCATCTGCACCTTCGGCAAATTCTTTGTTTGTTCCATACTGTACCCAAGCAGACGCCGTGCCGTAACCGGTCATAGACGGAAGTGTCGGCATCTTATCATCGACAATTGCAACATCAAGCAGCTGACCGTTTGCATTGTAGAAGCTTTCACCCGAAACGACTGCGCCAATTTCCGACTCATAAACAGCTATGATGTGTTTCACCTCAACAGTCGGCATAAATTTGAGGGTTCTTTCTCTTGTAAGGACCTTTTTGTTCTCTGAAAGACCTAATGCCCAATAGCGGAATACGTTTCCGGCACTATCCTTTTCATCCGCTGTTATCGAGAACTCTTCACCGAGGTCAACGGTATGCGAAGTTGCAGTGCTGTTTGTTCCGCCAATAACGGTTGTGTATGTATTTACCGTTGTTGTTGCCTTTCCTTCCGTCGGAGCGGTGAATGCCGGAGTGCTATCGGTTTCGTACGTTCCTTCACCGAATTCTTCGCCGAACTGCTCATCCTCGTCTGCCGGAACTGTTACAGTTACATTTCTTGTTGCTGTGCTGCCATCACTGTAAGTTGCTGTAAGCGTGAGCGTAGACGCTCCTGTTCCTACGGCGGTAAGTGTTCCGTTGAGAACCTCATCGGTGTAGAGATTCCTATTTTCCGCATAAGTAACAGAAGTTCCTTCTACCTCTACCGTTAAAGAAGTATCCTGCGCTCTGCCTGACGTGTATCCACTGTAATTTACAGCTTCTCCGTCAAGAAGTGCATTTGCTGTGATATCAAGTGTTTCTCCGTTTGCAATCGTGATTGAAGCATTCTCTTCAACAGCCTCTCCGCCTGCAGTCAAAGCAATTGCACGACTTGTCGGTGCAGTGGTAACAGGTGTTAATGTAAGACTTTTAAACTTTAGTGTCGTTGTGTCCACCGTGCTACCGTCTGCCTTTGCTGTCGTTTTCCCGTTCACTTTTACGAACTTAATTGTGATATCATCTTCAATT
>JAFQVE010000195.1 GCA_017408185.1 Oscillospiraceae bacterium
ACCATCGAAACCACAGCAGTCGCACCTATAGTAGCAACTTTTTCAAAAAACAATAATGTAACAGGCGCAACTAAATACAACTACGATGCTCTTGTTGGAAGAAATTATTCAGTTGTTGAGGCTGAAAGTCGAGAAAAAGGCGACTTCTTGATGAATAATGGCGACTACTTCCAGATAGAAATGTATTGCGTCGGAAGCTCTGGCACACCGTGGCCGACAAAGGCCGCGGGAGCACATGGCTTGTTGTTTACGATAAATGTTAATGCTGATACCGCTGGATATTACAGCACGGATTTCGAATATGGTGCATGGAACTCAAGTGCAGACTTTACAATGTATGTAAACGGTGTTGCAGCAGGCGAGATTGATGGGTATATATGGGGAAATAATGCAACCGAAGAACGAGAAAAAACACTTAATACAGTTTACCTTAATGAAGGAGAAAATGAAGTCAGCTTTAGATTGACCAAGACCTATAAGAGGACGAATGCTGACGGTTCTGATGCTTCCGGATATAATGGATATTGGTTCCGCCCTAAAAAGCTCACCTTTACTCCTGTCGATGTTGCGCCCGCTCCGGTTGGATTTATATCCACACTTCCTGCAGAAGTTGCCAAAGGCGATGCTGTTGAATTTACGGTAAAGCCGGTTATGAGCGATGGCTCGGATATGTATTTCGGCATATATGATGATGCAGGCACTAAAATCACCGACAAGCCAATAACTCTTATCTCAAATTCCGGCACAATAACAAATATCACAAGAACAACCGAGGGTGTCAGCGGTACCTTCACCGCAACTGAAGCAGGAACTGCAAAAATCACCGTCTCTACAATCATCAACGAAACACCGTATTTAAATACTTTCGATGTAATGGTAACATCTAATGAAGATGAAGTAGTAACTCTTCCGACGACAATCACAATGTCCGTATCCACTGATGCATCTTTTGCAGGAAACCTCACAGTAATTGGCGAGGTACAGGAGAGTGCTATCAGAACATACAGTGTAAGCACAGGTGATTCTGTAACGGTAAAGGCAGCGGATGTTGAAGGAAAAATTTTCCGCGGATGGCTTCGTGGTGGTGCGAACGGTGTAGTAGTAAGCCTTGAATCGACATATGAGTTCACTGCGGCAACAAATGTTGCACTCTTTGCAAAGTACACTGATGCCCCTGCTGAGAATGTTGAAGCAAAGGAGTTTTATGACTGGAACGGAGAGTTCCTCGCTTATGATTCGTATGATAGTTCGCTTCTCTCAAAATACGGTTTCAGCTTTAATGAATGGCTCGAAGCGGCAGGTGAGTATATCACAAGATATGTAGCTGACTATACAGCCACAAACACTTATACGATAACAAAGCCGGATAATTCAAAGATTGAAGACGTTGCTCACGAGACAGAGGTAACATTGACAAACGCTGATCCCGTATCGTGGTATAGTAACGGTGCTCTTGCTGGTTACGGCACAAGCTATAGTTTCTATGCAACAGAGGATGCTGTTATAACAATTGGCGAAGAAGTGCAAGAAGGTCCGATAGTAAAACTTAATAATCCGGACGGCAACACATATATTCTTGAATATGATGCAAATGGTGCAACCGTTATTGAGAAGGGCATTGTGATCGGAAATGCTGACCCGACAGTCACAAGTTGCTTCTATAAGGTTATTTCCCAGAGAAACGATGATAACGGTAAGCTTATGACAAACAATGATACAGGGTATACAACAGTACGCGGATATATAATCTATAACGACAACGGTACATACAGAGTAGTATATGCCGACATAGCAGAATAAAGTAGGACAAAAACCGGCGGGGCTGCGGAGATACCGCGCCTCGCCACATTCTTCATAACAGAAATTAATGGGTGAATTACTATGATTAAAGTAGGTCTTATCGGCTGCGGCAAGATAAGCGCAGACCATGTTTCAGCTTTTGAAAAGCTGGAGGATGCAAAAATAGTCGCAGCGTGTGACTTAAACGAAGAAAATCTTTCTGTGGTTGTTGATAAAACAGGCGCAAAAGCGTATAAAGATTACAGAGAGATGCTTGATGAGGAAAAACTTGACATCGCGGTAATAACCTTGCCGCACTTTCTCCATTGCGAGGCAACGTGTGCCGCGGCAGAACACGGTGTTAATGTGTTTATCGAAAAGCCGATGGGAATGAATGTTTCCGAATGCGAAAAGATGATTGATGTATGCGAGAAAAACAACGTTATGCTATGGGTGGGAGACCCTCAGTGTTATCACGGTGGAAATATTGTTGCAAAAGAGCTTATAAACTCGGGAGAGTATGGCTCTCTTATTGCAATCTCTGAAACTCGCTGTACAAACTATTTTGCGGACTGGCGTCCGAAATGGTTTTTAAATAAGAAAACAAGCGGAGGCGGGATTCTTATGAATCTCGGTGCCCATACGATAGATAGAATAAAATACCTTACCGACAGCAATATTCGCGATGTCCGCGGAAAAATACATATCCGCGACGGATATGATGTTGAGGACACGGCGCAGGTGTTCGGCGTTACCGAAAGCGGAGTTTCCGTTACGATAAATTTATCGGGAAATGCAGAGAGCGGGCATTACGCAACGTATCTCTACCTCACGGGCGGAGAAATCCGCATAACTTCATATTGCTCGCGCGTTTCTGCGTGTAAGGCAGGCGGAGTGTTTAAGTATTTTGACGTACCGCAGACACCTGTCATGCATGCACAGATTGCAGATGTAGTGCGCACCCTGAAATCCGGTAAAAAACCGACGGTCAGCGGGGAATACGGAAAGGAAATAATTCGTGTAGTTGAGCATGTTTATGATATGAATGTATAGTGTAAAAAAGAAGAGCTGTAATAATTAACAACGAACACAGACAGAGAGGAAATCAAACATGACAGCATTAACCTTTGAAAAAATGACTATTCCCTCGGCAAATTTTGGGGGAGTGAGTTCACTTCCGATACTCGGGCTGAAACTTTCAGGACGAGATTTTGTGAAATTCAATTTCCCTGAAAATGAGGGGCTTTATATGAATTACGGAAAGGTTTATTGTGCGTTTCCGTATAGGGCTCAGGATATGTATGATCGCGCACTTAATGAAAAGGAATATGAGACGGCAGTGCTCGAAAATGACAATCTCAGAGCAGTGTTTTTTCCGTCTTTGGGAGGAAAGTTGTGGTCACTTATCGATAAAAAAACAGGACGCGAACTTCTTTTTAAAAATAATGTTGTCCGTCCTTGCAACCTTGCTGTAAGAAATGCATGGACATCGGGTGGCGTTGAGTGGAATATGGGTTTCTTGGGTCACAGCCCGATGACATGCTCTCCGATAAACACAGCAAGAACTGCCCTTGCAGACGGAACTCCTGTGCTTCGTTTTTATTGGTTTGAACGCATCCGCGCGTGCATTGCGCAAATGGATATTTTTCTTCCTGAAAAGTCCGAGGTTTTATATGTCAGAACACGCTTGACAAACCCGAATAATGATACTGTACCAATGTATTGGTGGAGCAATATCGCAACGGTTCAGGAGCGTGGTTCTCGAGTTATAGTACCGGCTACAGAGGCATATGTTTCAAAAAAAGGAATCTATTGCAAAGAAGAAATTCCGATGTATAATGGAGTGGACGTTACATACCCGTTGAACAGCTCAACCGCTCACGACTATTTTTGGAAAACGCAGGATGATAAGCTTAAATACATTTGCCAGCTTGATGCTGATGGCTACGGACTTGCAACAACATCAACCGACATATTGCGAGGCAGAAAACTTTTTGTATGGGGAGACACACAGGGTGGCAGGCGTTGGCAGAATTTCCTGACGCGCGACGGAGAAAGCGGAAGCTATAATGAGATTCAAGTAGGGCTTGCAAGAACACAGCTTGAAAGTCTGCCCATGCCACCGCGCACTGTCTGGGAATGGGTGGAAACATACGGAGCAATGCAGGCAGATAAGGAGAAAGTGCATGGCGACTGGGCAGATGCACGGGCAGAAGTAGAAGCAATTTTTGCAGAGAAGATAACAAAGGAAAAGCTCAATAAAATTCTTGAAGAAACGCAAGAGATGGCAAAAAAGTGTGCTGAAACGGTAACTTTACACGATGGCTGGGCAAGACTTGAGGAAATGCGAAGGGAAAAAACAACAGAAGGTGACCTTATGTGTCCGCATCTTGATTTCGCGGAAACGCAGGAAGAACAGAGCGTTTGGTTAAAGCTTTTGAATGAGGGAACCGTGGGAAGCCATACTCCTGATGCCGTTCCTGTTTCCTATCAGATTCAGTCAGAATGGCTTGAATTGCTCGAGAACGCAATAGAGGATAAAGACCGGAATAATTGGTATGCATACTATCTCCTTGGAACAGCAGAAGCGGCAAAGAAAAATTGCAAAAAAGCAAAAACATATCTTGAAAAATCATTGGAACTCACAGATTCAACTTGGGCGAATTATGCTCTTGCAACTGTCTTTGAACAGGAGGGCGATTTGGAAAGCTATGAAAAATATATGCTTAAAGCCTATGAAATGAGAAACTATGATATTTCGCTTGCAAAAGAGGTGTTTCGTTGTGTTCATAATGCAGGAAAGCCTGAAAAGAATATAGAACTATTTGAATGTGCGGCAGAAAACGTAAAGGCAAATACGCGCTGTTTAATTTATTATGCCTATGCGCTTGCACGCTGCGGAAGAATTGATGAGGCGGAAAAAATTATTGCAGATGAGAGAAATTGCATAGTAATTCCTGATATAAAAGAGGGCGAAACGATTACAACAGAGATTTGGGATTACATGAACGAAAGGCGTGCAGAGAGCGGACTTGAGATGCTTGAAATTCCACATGAGCTTGATTTTCGTATGTCTTATAATATCGCAAAATGATACAATTGGAGGTGTCAGTTTTTTGACAGAAATATATTTTATCCGTCATGCGGAATCCACCGGTAATATGACAGGTTGCGCCTATGGTTGGTATGATGGCCTCGTAGCGCCAAATGGATATGAACAGATTAAGCGTCTTGAAAAAAGATTTGAAAATATAAAAGTGGATGCGGTGTATTCAAGCGACCTTATAAGAGCTGTAAAAACCGCCGAGGCAATACATAAGCCAAAAGGTCTTGCTCTGAATAAA
>JAFQVE010000196.1 GCA_017408185.1 Oscillospiraceae bacterium
AGAAAAAACTTGCATTTTATGGATATATGTGGTATACTCATCATATAGTAAGTATGTTAGGATTCGAGAGTGGGCGCCGGTCGTCCACTCTCGCACTACTGTTAAGGGGTGTTTTTGTGAAAAAGATAACCGAAATTATTACGGAGCTTGCGGCTCCCGTGGCAGAGCAGCTCGGTCTCAGCGTATGGGACGTCGAGTTCGTAAAAGAAGGCGGAGAGAGATATCTTCGCGTGTTTATCGACAAAGAGGGCGGCGTCGGGATTTCTGATTGCGAAAGCTTCTCTCGCGCGTTTGACCCAGTGCTTGACGAGGAAGACCCGATTGCGGAATCGTACATCTTTGAGGTTTCAAGCGCAGGGCTTGAAAGACGGCTTTACCGTCCGTCCGATTTTGAAACGTATATGGGGAGCGCGGTAACGCTTAAAACATTTTCTCCCAAAGACGGGAAAAAAGAGTTTGCCGGAACGCTCTGCGGCTATAATGACGGTGACGTCACGCTTGATGTCGCCGGCGAGAGCATAGACTTTACAAAGAAAGAAATTGCGTCGGTTCGCCTTCGCGTTGAATTTTAGAAAATAAATTAAATAAAGATAAAGGGGACGGTTTAAAAAAATGAACACAGAATTTTTTGCTGCGATAGAGCAGCTCGAAAAGGAAAAGGGCATTCCGCAGGATTATATGCTTGAAAGAGTTGCCCAGGCGCTTCTTGCCGCGTATAAGCGCGACAACGCGGGCGTTATCGACAATGTTTTTGTCGAGCCGGATTGCGAGAAGAAAACCTTCCGTATGTATGTCAAGAAGACTGTTGTTGAGGCAGTGGAGAATCCCGGCGAGGAAATAAGCCTTGACGAAGCAAAAAAGGTTTCAAAGAAAGCCGGCATCGGCGATGTTGTAAGCATTGAAATCGAGACCCGCGCATTCGGAAGAATCGCAGCGCAGACGGCAAAGCAGGTTATTATTCAGGGAATCCGCGAAGCAGAGCGCGGCGTTGTGTTCCGTGAGTTCACATCAAAGGAACATGAAATTCTTACGGCACTTGTTGTGCGCACCGATCCGCGCAGCGGCGGCGCTTCAATCGAGATAACCGGCGAGAATGACAAAACAGAGGTTTATATCTCCGCAAAAGAGCTTATCCCGGGCGAGGTTGTCCGCGAGGGTGACCGCATCAAGATTTATGTTGTTGAGGTTAAGAGAAGCGAACGCGGCCCGCAGATTATCATTTCAAGAACGCATCCCGGTCTTGTCCGCGGATTGTTTGAAATAGAGGTTCCGGAAATTCACGACGGAATCGTTGAGATTGTAAGTATCGCGCGTGAAGCCGGATCGAGAGCGAAGATTTCCGTTCGCTCAAATGATGAGAACGTTGATCCTATCGGCGCATGCGTCGGTCCTCGCGGAAACCGCGTTGCGGCTATCGTGGAGGAAATCCGCGGCGAGAAAATTGATATCGTAAAATACTCTGAGGATATGGGCGAATATGTCGCCGCGGCTCTTGCTCCGGCTGATGTAATATCGGTAGAGACAAACGAAGAGGAACGCTCCTGCCGCGTTGTTGTAGATGACGAGCAGCTCTCTCTTGCTATCGGCAAGGACGGTCAGAATGCACGTCTTGCGGCAAAGCTTACCGGATTTAAGATTGATATCAAGCCGAAAAGCGCTGTCTTATAAATAAAAAGGCGGTAAGTGCGGTATGATAAAACAAAAGAAAGTGCCGATGCGCCAATGCGTCGGCTGCCGCGAAATGAAAGCCAAAGCAGAGCTTGTGCGCGTAGTAAAGCCTAAAGAGGGCGAAATTTCGCTTGATTTTGCCGGAAAGCTTCCGGGGAGAGGCGCATATGTCTGCAAGAGCGCTGCCTGCATTGAAAAAGCGAGAAAAGCAAAGGCGCTTGAGCGCGCGTTTTCCTGCCCGGTTTCCGCCGAGGTTTATGACGGGCTTGCAAAAAAGCTTGCGGAGGAAAATGATGGAAAGTAATTATCTCAGCCTTTTGGGGCTTGCGAAACGGGCGGGAATGCTCGAGGCGGGAGATGAAGCGGTTCGCGCCGCAATCTCTGCCGGAAAGGTCCGCCTTGTGCTTTGCGCATCCGATGCATCCGACAGAACGCGCGAAACGTTTTCATTCATAACGGAAAGCTCAGGTGTTGCGTTTGTGTCTGTTCCGGAAACGAAGGAAGAGCTTGGAAACTCGCTCGGCAGACGTCCGTCGGCAACGGTTGCTGTGTGCGACGTCGGATTTGCGGCAGCTATTGCAAAAAAGCTTGCGGAAAAGCTGCCGGAGGCAAAAGAGTGCGCAGAGCGGCTTTCGGAACGGGTACAAAAGATAACCAAAAGAAAAAAAGCGGCAAACAAAAGAAAAAGATAAATCGCAGAATATGAAATATTAACGGAGGTGGAGTGCTGTATGAGCAGTTTACAGAAATACAGAGTCCGTGATGTCGCAAAGGATTTTGACGTTACGGCAAAAGTAATCACCGAAATACTTACAAAATATTCCGAAGCACCGAAGTCCAATATGCAGGCGCTTACGGATGAGGAGCTCAACATAGTTTTTGATGTCCTCACACTGAAGCACCAGGTCGAGAGCTTTGAAAGCCTTATGTCCGAGGTTTACAGCGAGAAGAAAGAAGAACCGGTACAGGAGAATAAGGAAAAAGCTCCGAGGGAAAAGAAAGCAGAAAAGGCTTCAAAGCAGGAAAAAAAGGAAGAACCTGCAAAGAAGGATAAGGCAAAGCCGGCAGCTTCCGATGTGAAAAAGGAAGAAGCTCCGGTTGAGCGCAAGACGGATGCCGCACCCGAATACGCAACGAAAAAGGGTGTTAAGACTCACGTTATCGATACTCGCGGCGGCTCGGTTGACCTTTCGAAGTATGATGATCGCGTAGACAGCCTTGTCCCCGATAAGGTTCGCGATATCGGTGTGCAGAAACAGAAAATAAAGAAAAATTCGGACAGAAGAGGTCAGAATTTCGGTAATAAGCGCCGTCAGGAAGAGCAGGAAAAGATGAAGAAGCTTGAGGCTCAGGTTCAGAAAAAGCCTCAGGTAACCGTTATGATTCCGGACGAAATCTCGGTGGGAGAGCTTGCTTCACGCATGAAGAGAACGGCGGCGGATGTTATAAAGCAGCTTATAAAGCTCGGTGTTATGGCATCAATTTCTGATGTTATCGATTACGACACGGCCGCAATTGTTGCGCTTGAAATGGGTGCAAAGGTTGAAAAGGAAGTTATCGTGACGATAGAGGATAAGCTCATCGACGAGAGTGAGGACCGCGAAGAGGACCTCAAGGGACGCGATCCGGTAGTTGTTGTTATGGGCCACGTTGACCACGGTAAAACATCGCTTCTCGACGCTGTGAGAAAGACAAACGTTGCATCGGGCGAAGCCGGCGGCATTACTCAGCATATCGGTGCTTACCGTGTTGAGATAAACGGAAGAAAGATAACCTTCCTCGACACCCCCGGACACGAGGCGTTCACATCAATGCGTGCCCGCGGTGCTCAGGTAACGGACGTTGTTATTCTTGTTGTTGCGGCGGATGACGGAATCATGCCGCAGACGATTGAAGCCATAAACCACGCAAAGGCGGCGGATGTTCCGATTGTTGTTGCGGTAAACAAAATGGATGTCGAGGGCGCGAACCCCGACAGAATAAAGCAGCAGCTCACGGAATATGAGCTTGTTCCGGAGGAGTGGGGCGGAAGCACCATCGTATGCCCGATTTCCGCAAAGCGCGGAGACGGCATCGACGAGCTTCTCGAGATGGTTATCCTCACTGCGGATATGCTTGATCTTAAGGCAAATCCCGACAGAGCCGCAAAGGGTACCGTTGTTGAAGCAAAGCTTGACCGCGGTCGCGGTCCGGTTGCAACGCTTCTCGTTTCAAACGGAACGCTTAACTCCGGTGATGTTATCATTGCGGGAACAAGCGTTGGTCGAATCCGTGCAATGACGGATGACAAGGGCCGAAAGATAAAGACTGCAGGCCCGTCGGTTCCGGTTGAGATTATCGGTCTTTCCGAGGTTCCGAACGCAGGTGATATCTTCTACGCCGTAGATGATGAGCGTATGGCACGTGAGCTTGTTGAGCAACGTAAGCAGACTGAAAAGGATGAGGTTAATAAGGCGGCAACGCGCAAGGTTTCTCTTGAAGACCTCTTTGATCAGATTCAGCAGGGTGAGATAAAAGAGCTTCCCATCATCGTCAAGGCAGACGTTAAGGGTACTGCCGAGGCGGTCAAGGCATCTCTTGAAAAGCTCACAAACGACGAAGTCCGTGTGCGTGTTATCCACACAGGCGTTGGTGCTATCAACGAGTCGGATATTCTCCTTGCATCTGCATCAAATGCTATTGTCGTCGGATTTAACGTCCGTCCGGATGCAGGTGCGCGCGACAGTGCAGAGACATCGGGAACAGATGTCCGCACATACCGCATAATTTACGATTGCATAGAGGAAATGGAAGCGGCTATGAAAGGTCTTCTCGCTCCAAAATTCCGCGAAGAAGTCCTCGGCCATGCGGAAATCCGTCAGACCTTTAAGGTATCCAAAATCGGAACGATTGCAGGCTGCCATGTCACAGACGGTAAGATTACAAGAAACGCAAGCGTCCGCGTTGTCCGCGACGGCGTTGTTGTGTATGACGGAACTCTTGCATCGCTCAAGAGATTTAAAGACGATGCTAAGGAAGTTGCCTCCGGATATGAGTGCGGCTTGAGTGTTGAAAACTTCAACGATATCAAGGAAGGCGACGTTGTTGAAGCTTATGAAATGGTAGAAGTAAAGGATTAATTGTTTATGGGAAGTGTACGTATAGGTCGTGTAAACGATGAAATGCTGAGAGTTCTTTCCGAGCTTATCCGCACGGTGCGTGATCCGCGTGTATCGGGGCTTGTGAGCATTGTCCGTGTCGAAACGGCATCGGATCTCGGAAGCGCGCGCGTTTATGTGAGCGTTCTCGGCGATGAAGCGAAGGAGCGTGATTGCATCCGCGGGCTTGTTTCGGCGTCGGGATATCTGCGCCGTGAGGCGGCAAAGCGTCTTTCTCTCCGTCATACGCCGGAGCTTACGTTCATTGCCGACAACTCAATTGTCACCGGAACGCATATAATGGAGCTTATTGAGAACGTTGCGCGTGAGGACTGCAAAAAGCGCACGCTTGACGTTGCGGGGGTTGCGCAGTTTCTCAAAACGCGCGATGACGTGATGATTCTCACGCACAAAAGCCCGGACGGCGATGCCGCGGGAAGTGCGGCGGCTCTTGCGCTTATCCTGCGTGCGGTGGGAAAGAATGCGTATATTTTCAGAAATCCCGAGTTTAATAAAAAGCTTACAAAGGTAGTGCGTCCGTATCTTGCACCGGAGGATTTTTCACCGAAATGTGTTATTGCGGTTGACTGTGCAGACAAAAAGCTTCTTTCCAAGGAAAGTGAAGCGTTTGCAGATGATGTTGAGCTTGTTATCGACCATCATGTAACGCATCGCACCTATTCGCGCCTCGCTTGCGTCATTTCCGATGCGGCGGCTTGCGGAGAGATTATTTACGATCTCGCCATGGAGATGGGCATAAAGCTTACAAAAAAGCTTTCAAATGCTCTTTATGTTGCAATTGCAACAGATACAGGCAGATTCCTGCACGCAAATACCACACCGGAAACCCACAGAAAAGCGGCAGAGCTTATTGCTCACGGCGCGGATTTTGAGGGTATAAACCGCGAGTTTTTCATTGAAAAAACACCCGAGAGAATCGCTCTTGAAGCGGAAATTCTCGGAGGTATGAAACTCCTTTTCGGCGGTAAAGTATGCGTTATTAAGCTTAATAACGAAACTGTAGAAAAAATCGGTGCAACGGAGGACGACCTTGACGGCATATCCGCGCTTGCGCGTGTTGCACACGGCGTTTCTCTCGGTATTTACATCCACGAGCGTGACGGCAAGGCAAAGGTGTCTATGCGCTCGGATGAAAACGCCGATTGTGCAGAGCTTTGTGCGCATTTCGGCGGCGGCGGGCACGAACGTGCCGCAGGCTGTACGCTTGACGTGTCTCTTGACGATGCGGAAAAGTTTATCTGCGCATATCTTGAAGAATTGGATTTGTTTTAGTTTTTGCGGAACACTTTGCTGTGTTCCGCAAAAACTGCTTAAAAAAAGAGGTATAAAATGAACGGAATTGTGATTATAGACAAGCCTGCGGGAATTACGTCTCACGGCGTCGTTTCGCGTATGCGTAAAATATTCGGTACACGCCGTGTGGGGCATTCGGGAACGCTTGACCCTATGGCAACGGGAGTTCTGCCCGTGTTCGTAGGACGTGCAACGCGCGCGTGCGAATTTGCACTGTGCGATGAAAAAGCATATATTGCGCGCTTTCGTCTCGGCGTCGTTACGGACACTCAGGATATAACGGGAACCGTGATTGAAGAGAGACCTGTCAGTGTGGCACAGGAACAGGTTTTTGATGTATGCCGCAGCTTTTGCGGAGAAATTCTGCAGACCCCGCCGATGTATTCTGCGCTGAAGGTGGACGGCGTTGCGCTTTACAAGCTTGCGCGCGAGGGGAAAACGGTGGAGCGTGAAGCAAGAAAAATCACAATTCATTCCATAAATCCGTCTTATGCGGGCAATGATGAGTATGAAATTGAGGTTTCGTGTTCAAAGGGAACGTATATCCGTACACTGATATACGATATCGGAGAAAAGCTCGGCTGCGGGGCGTCAATGACGGCACTGCGCAGAACAAAATCCGGTATTTTCATAATAGATCGCGCAAAAACCATAGAGGAAACGGAAGCAGAGCCGACTCTTCTGCCGGTTGATTTTATGTTTTCTGAATACAGCCCCGTGACGATTGATGCAAAAGGGGAGAAAAAGTGCCGCAACGGTGCGCCGGTTCCGGGAAATGCAGAGGATGGAGTTACATACCGTGTCTATTCGGAAAACGGCGAGTTTCTTATGCTTGCGCGCGGGGATAAGAGCGGTGCGCTTGTAACGGTGAAAAGTTTTTTTGAGGTGCAGGGATGAAAAAAAGAGTTGTTGCTCTCGGTTTTTTTGACGGCGTACATATCGGCCACGGAGCGTTGCTTGAAATGACGGTGCGCAGAGCTCGTGAAAAGGGAGCCTCTGCTGCCGTGATGACGTATTCAAACCATCCGTCATCTATTGTTGCGTCATCTGCCGTAAAGCTTATCAACACAACAGAGGAACGGTGCGCTCTTATGCGTGAGCTGTACGGTATATCCGATATAATCGTAAAGGAATTTACAAAAGAATATTCATCGCTTTCAGGTGAAGCTTTTGTGAATGAAGTTATAAAAAAAGAGCTTGCGGCGTGCCATGTTGTTGCCGGTTTTGATTTTCGCTTCGGCAAGGGTGGGAAATGCGATGCTGCATCGCTTTTGAGGCTTTGTGAAGAAAACGGAATCGGCTGTGATATAGTAGATGAGGTAAAGCTTTATGGCGAAGCAGTGAGCTCTTCGCGCATACGCGAATATATTGTTGCGGGAGATATGGCAACGGCACGCGAGCTTCTGGGACATTACCACTGCATTATAGGTGAGGTTACGCGCGGTGCGCAGCTTGGCAAAGAACTGGGTTTCCCCACGGCAAATCAGGAAATACAGAAAGATGTTTTGTGCGTAAAGCACGGTGTGTATTTATCCCGTGTGACGGTGGACAGTAAAATGTACAGGGGCGTGACCAACATCGGCGTGCGCCCTACGGTATCAAGTGGGAAGTGTCCGCGGGCGGAAACGTTTATCATAGATTTTTCGGGAGATTTATACGGCAGGAAAATCAAGCTTGAGCTTGTAAAATTTATGCGCGGAGAGGAAAAGTTTTCCTCGATTGAGACGCTTCGCGAGCGTATAGAGAAGGATGTAATGCAGGCAAAGACGGATTTTTAGATATTTTTACAGAAAATTCATTGATTTTACATACGGAATTTGGTACAATATAATACGACACAGTATGTTTTTGTAAGGACGGGTTGAATATATGGCTTGGAAAATGCTTCAGAATACTATACTTCAGATGAAGGAGGCAACCGACCGCACGATCGGCGTTATGAACGTTACGGGCGAGGTTGTTGCCTGTACTGACCAGAGCCTTAAGGGAAGCTTGCGTGAAAGCGCGCTTGATGCTCTTGAGGAGATGATAGGCTCGTACATTGTTTTTGACGGCGATACATATAAGCCCGTGGCGACGCCCGGTGCGAGGTTTGAGTATGTCATATTCGTTTCGGGTGAGGATGAATATGCCAGAAGTCTTGCCGTTATGGCTTCTCTTGCGGTGGGAAATGCAAAGAAGTACTACGACGAAAAGCACGACCGCGCAACGTTTATCAAGAACGTAATACTGGACAATATTCTCTCCGGCGACATATATATGAAGGCAAACGAGCTTCGTCTTCCGCTGGATGTTCCGCACATTGTTTATCTCATCCGTCAGGTTGACGGTGCGGACACCGCGGCGGTGGATATCGTATCGAATATGTTTCCGGATAAGGACAAGGACTATGTTGTCAGCGTAAGCGAGACAGAAATTGCGGTAATAAGCGAAACTGCGAAGGATACGGAAACCAAGCAATTCATAAAGGTTGCGGAGAGCATCCGCGACACGCTGAAAGCCGAGCTTCTTGCAAAAACCGAAATCGGTATAGGAAAGGTTGCACCGTCCCTTAAGGATATTGCCGTTTCCTATAAAGAGGCGCAGTCTGCAATAAACATAGGAAAGATGTTTGACACAGAGCGGGATGTAATGAGCTATGAAAACCTTGGTATCGGCAGGCTTATTTATCAGCTTCCGACAACTATTTGCCAGATGTTTCTTTCGGAGGTGTTCAAGGATAACTCTCTTGAACAGCTTGATTCCGAAACACTTATGACGATACAGAAATTCTTTGAAAACAATCTCAACGTGTCGGAAACGTCGCGCAATCTGTTTGTCCACAGAAATACGCTTGTCTACCGCCTTGAAAAAATCAAGAAAATAACAGGGCTTGACCTCCGGGAGTTTGACCACGCAATTATTTTCAAGGTTGCCCTTATGGTAAAGAAATATTTGTCAATCCAGGGCACAGCATTTTAAATGTTGTGCTCATACCTGCTTTTTGCGGAAAGGAATGTGGAATAAATGGTTAGGCTTCTCGATGTTTGCAAGGTGTATGAAAACGGAACACCTGCGCTGTCGGGTATAAATCTGAAGATAGATGACGGCGAATTTGTGTTCCTCGTCGGTTCTTCTGCTTCGGGAAAATCAACTATAGTAAAGATACTTACAAGTGAAGTGAAAATGACCTCCGGAAGGGGGATTGTGAACGGTTTTAACTTAAACAGAATAAAGCCGTCAAAGGTGCCGGAGCTTCGCCGCACAGTCGGCGTTGTGTTTCAGGATTTCCGGCTGATAGATAAGAAAACGGTGTATGAAAACGTGGCGTTTGCGATGCGTGCCGTCGGTGCGCCGCCGCGGATCATAAAAAGCCGCGTTCCGTATGTGTTAAAGCTTGTCGGACTTGACCGCAAGATGAAATCTTTTCCGAACGAGCTTTCCGGCGGTGAGCGGCAGAGGGTCGCGGTTGCGCGTGCGCTTGTAAACAATCCCAGTATGATAATTGCGGACGAGCCTACGGGAAACCTTGATCCGAAAATGTCAATTGAGATAATGAGTCTTCTTGAAAAAATCAATGAGCTTGGGACAACCGTGCTCGTTGTTACGCATGAGCGTGAGCTCGTAAACGAATTTTCAAAGCGCGTTATCGCGATAGACAGCGGTCGTATCGTGAGCGACAGAACAGGCGGGTACTATCAGAATGAGACTTTATAATATTACATACTTTCTCCGCGAGGGAATATCAAGTATTTTTTCTCATCGCCTTATGAGCTTTGCGGCAATGAGCGTTATAACTGCGTGTCTTCTGCTTATGGGAAGCTTTTCGCTTGTTGCGGTGAATGTCGATAAGGTGCTTGAAGATGTTGAGAACAAAAACGAAATTGTTGTATTTATTGATGAAAGCTATACCGGTGAGCAGGCACGCGCGCTGGAAAGTGAGATTGTTGCGGTGGAAGAGGTTGAATCTGCAGTCTATATGACAAAGGAGCAGGCTCTTGAAAACTTCAAAAAGGATTTTGGAGACGACAGCGGCATTCTTGAGGGGCTTGAAGAACGCAACCCCCTGCGCGACCGCTTTACCATAAAGCTTCACGATATCCACGCCACAAAGCGTGCGGCACAGGCCCTTGAAGCTATCGAGGGCGTTGCAAACGTCCGCGCCCGGAGCGACATATCCGACAGAATAATTCAGGTAAGAGATGTTGTAACGGCAATCTGCGCCGTGCTCATTCTCATCCTCGCTCTTGTTTCTGTGTTTATCATATCGAACACTGTAAACCTCACGATGTTCAACAGACGTGAGGAAATTGCAATAATGAAGATGATAGGAGCCACAAACGGCTTTGTCCGCATTCCGTTTGTGATAGAGGGACTTCTTATAGGTATTGCGGGGGCTACGCTTGCACTGTTTTTGCAGTGGGCGGTGTATGAGTATGTCGTTGCGGCGGCGCTGTCCTCGATAAGCTTTATGCCAAACGTATCGTTCGGGGATATAATCGGATATATCCTTATGATGTTTTACGGTGTCGGCGTTCTTGTCGGCGGTGTCGGAAGCGCGATTACATTGCATAAGTTCTTAAAGGTCTGAAATACACCCATAAATGGATATAATAAAAAGGAGGGCTTTTCTGTGAGCCAAAAAACAGTTCGCATAATATCCGCCGTTATTGCGGGAGCAATAGTTTTTTCTCTTGCGTTTGCGTTTATTGCGGAGATCGTTTCAGTAAACAGCGCAGATGCGGCAGAGAGCGTTTCAAGCCTTAACAGCAAGCTCTCGAGCTTAGAAAAGCAAAAGTCAAAAATACAAAAAGAGCTAAAGGCGATAGAGTCTAAAAAACAGTCCACAATGACAAAAAAAGCGGCTCTTGACCAACAGATAGACGTTACCGAAAAAGAAGTTGACACGATAAATGAGCTGATTTCTGCGCTTGATACGAAGATTGCCGCAGCGGCAGCGGAGCTTTCGGCGGCACAGGCAGAGGAACAGAAGCAGACGGACGATTTCCTCAAGCGTGTGAGAATTATGGAAGAGGAAGGCTCGGCATCTATGCTGGGTATAATCCTTGCTGCAGACAGTTTCTCGGATATGCTTACGAGAACAGAGCTTATCGGAAGCGTGGTTGAGGGGGATAAAAAGCTTGTTGCGGCGCTTGCGGCAACGCGCGAAGAGATAGCTAGCAAGAAAGCGGTTCTCGATGCGGCGCGCACAGAACAGGCATCTGCAAAGAAATATCTTGTTGCAAAGCAGAACTCCCTTGAAAGCCAGTATAAGGATGCAAACGCATTGCTTAAATCCCTGAAT
>JAFQVE010000197.1 GCA_017408185.1 Oscillospiraceae bacterium
CAATACGCATCTGCTTACCCTCTGCGATTATTGCATCACCGTCGGCATAGACATCACCTGATTCTGCACATTTCCATCCGATGAAAGCATAGTTTTCAAATGCAGGTACAGAAGGAACGGTTACTGTATCACCTTCGCTGTAAATGGCTGTTGAAAGCTCATCACCTATTGCATTGTAGAAAGTAACCGGAAGAGCTTCTGAACTTGTGTTCCTGTAAACAGCTGTGAGCCATGCACCGCCCGAGGTTGCCTTGAAGCTGTATTCAGGCTCATAGCATACAGCACGGCGGTCACGACCGATTCCCTTCTCCCAGTAGAGGAACTCATAGCCGTCTTTTTCCGGTGCGGTTGCTTTGAGTGTTTCACCTATACCTTTGCTGAGTGTGGTTACAACCTCTGTTGCATCGGCATTACCTTCAATATCTCTTGTGAGAATATTGACTGTTGCGCCACCCGGAGCAGAATCATCGGATTCAACTGCGATATCCGCGGTCATTGCATCTGCGATTTCCTTTATTTCAACCTCTGCCTCGGAAAGTGTACCCGGCACAGGGATAAGGTTTACCTGGCCGACACGGAAGAACTGTGTTCCGGTATAGCTATTGAAAGTAAGGCTGTCTGCACAAGCATCAAAAACAAGATGATACTCACCTGCAGAAGGTGCATCTATTACGAAATAATCTTCCGAAACCTTATTTTCCGCTGTGGTCTCTTTGGTATACATTCCCTCATAGTAGTTATACCATCCGAGATGCTGATAATCGCCTGAGGTGATCTTATTCTGTACCTCGGTTGCACTGTATGCACCGTTTGCCGCCTTGCCGAAGTAAAGCTTCATAAATGCGCTGTCTGTGCGTATTGTTCCGCCATTTTTCACTACCTCAAGTTTATATCTGCCTGCATACGGAACTTTGAGTCTCAATGCAAGATGCGGTCTTGATGCAATAGATGCATTTGCAAAATATGTGGTGGTAAGACCTGTTACATAGTGGGCATATTCTACCTTTGCGTTGTTAAGTCCGCTTGCTCTTGAATCAATTCGGAAAGGAGCAGTTTTAGTGAGGTCCAAGGTCTTATATGCTTCAATGTTTTCATCTGTCCTTACACCTTTTTCTGCTGTACTGTCAGCCACAAGCTGTGAAGTGGTGTTCCAGTCAAAATAGCTGAAGTTCCATGTTGCTCTTCCATTCCATTTACCATTCATTGAATCGGTTGAGGTGGGAAGCTTTGAGCTTAAGCTTGCGATATCAAGCTTATACTTCAGCGTTTCTGCATCCTGAGGAAGTTTCTGTGAAAGAGTAAGGCTTCTGAGGAAGATTCTTGCATCGTTATAAATATCATTGGTTGTTGAGGGATTGCTTGTGACTCCCACAGGAATGATAAAGAGATAGTAGTTCTTCGATGCATCAAGGGTTATAGGAAGGAGCTCCGTGCTTTTCTGCACTTCCGTTGCATTCTGCATATCAATACTCTTGCCTATACGTGCAGTTGAAGGAAGTGACCATGCATATTCCTGAATAGCACTTGTATTGTTACCGTTTGTGTGCCAGTCAAGTGTTTCATCAGCGTTTTGCGGCTTCTCTATGAGATAGATATCAACAGTAGGGGAATTTTTGTATGTTGTGTAGTCAAGTGCGGGAAGATATGTGCCGCTTTCTTCAATATCAAGCTCAAATGCATATGCACTTCTCCACACAGTGGGATACTCGTATCCTGCATTGGAAGTTACACCCGGATCGTATACCGGTCCGTTTCCGTTTATACGCGGAGTCAGAACCATATAGGCTGCCTGCGTATAGGGAAAGGATGTATCATTTCGCATATTGACAAAGCCCCACTTCTGATAGCCTTCTTTGGTATTGTCAATGGTCTGTGGCACAGTATTAACATAATTCTTTGTGCCTGAAATAGTGTTTGTACCTTCGTGTGAATAAGAGGTAAAGTCATACACAAAGGTTTTCGGGTCGTCTATCACCCATTCCCAGCCTGTGTCGGCCGCGAAAACAGACGGAGCAAGAGATAAGAGAATTGCGAATGCGAGGGCAAATGAGATGATTTTTTTCATTTTGTTTGTTCCTCCTTGTTTATTTTATAAGCAGCTTCATAAACTGCGAGAAGCTCGTCTATTGGAAGAGCAGAAAGCTCTTTTTGGAAAGCATCCCATTCAGTAAGTGGACGCTGACCGAGAATGAATTTTTGGATGTTTTCCTCAACAAAGGTGGCAAGTGTTGTGTTATAGTCCGCTATTTGTGTTGCAGCTTCGGCACTTAGGTTCAAGTAAATAGTCGGGTCAAGCTCCGGATATGTATGCTCAAGCAGGAAGTCTGTAGTCGCAGCCTGTTCCTCTGAAACAGAAACATCAACAACTGCAGGATCAACTCGGAGATATGTTCCTACAGTTTGGAAACCATAGAGCACTTTTGAGTTGTCGCCTTCGTTGGGAAGAATGAACTTTTTCTTGCCGTCAACTACCTCATACGTCTCGCCCTCTTTCCCCCAGCTGATGATTTCAGCTCCTTCGTCGGAATAGAACCAATTGAGGTAGCGGAATGCGTTTGCTATGTCAGCCGGCTTTTCCGTGTTTGGTATTGCAAAACCCATAGGATCGTTGTTGTACTTATTGACCATTGCAACACCCATGCCGTTATCTGCTTTCGGCGGTGTCATAGCTGCTATGGTATAATCGGGATTATTTGTACGCGCAATATTGTTGAAGAAGTCGATTCTCACTTGGTATTCCGGCATAATAAAACCGCGATCTGTAGACACAAGTTCCTGCCACGAGGAAACATTTATTGTAAAGAAATCTGATGGGATAAGGGATTCGTCTACCATTTTCTTGAGATATGTGACAATGTCAAGCATTATCGCACTCTCTCTTGCACCATAACTCCACTTTTCATTTTCAAAATCATAATAAACACCATAGTGAAAGTTTGGTTTCCAGGACGAGCCTATAACATTGATGTTTGAAAAGCCTGAACGCATACAAAATGGGTATGAATCAGGATAGAGTTCTTTAAGTTTTTTGGATATCGTATAAAGGTCGTCAAGTGTTTCGGGAGTTTCCAGATTGTGTTTCTTGAAGATATCTTCTCGGTAAAGCCAACCACGGATGTTGGTAGCACGCTCCATACCGTAAATCGGTGCGTAATACACCTTGCCATCAGAGCCTTTGCGAGTATTTCTCATCCACTGATCTTCTGTGGGAAGGCTGTCCCAGAATTTGTTAAAATCCGGAAGAAATTCCGAATAATCGTCAAGTGCAAGGAATGCCCCCTGTTCGCAGAAGTCAGAGAATGAACCGGGTTTTCCCATGAAACCAAACACATCGGGAAGACTGTCAGGGGCCGCCATAACGAGAGGGAATTTTGTGCCAAAGTCAGATGCCGGAACTGCATTTACGTTTATCGTTCCGCCGATTTCTTCCTTAATATATTGCCATACTTTCCAATTTTCATCGTACGGCCAAGATTCGTGACTTGCTATTGTGACGTCAATCACAGCATCATCGGGTACTTGCTTGCCCTCAGGGATGTTGTACGACACATTGTCTATGGTGGTATGTTCTCCGCCGCAGGCGCAAAATGCTATGAGCATTACCGCTGCAAGAATAAGCGCTGTTAATTTCTTCATTTCTTCTCCTCCCGGCTTTTTATTTGTTTTCAATGCGTGAAATCGCATCAGAATAGCCACTTACGAATATATTGTTTACTCCCGGTTTAATGCTCCCCTTCAGGCAATACTCTTCGATTGAGCGCCCACCTGCTTCATATCCGCCTTCCGAAATCATCTTATCACTTGGGATATATGCAATAGCGTTGTTGTATCCCAAGCATATAATATTCTTATCCGGAAAACCTTCCTGTAAAACAGCAGCTATATTGCAACCGGGTTCTCCGCCCATGGAAAAAACATAAAAATCGGGGTTTATCCGTATTACGCCGCAATTCAGTGTCAATTCATTTGAAAGTGAGTCATAATTGTCAAGAATATAATCCGAGTGAGCCAGCCAGAAGTTATTTACATTTTCTTCTATGCTGTCAGGTTTTCCGGGTACGGGAACGAAACGTTCTGAAGCATCTACGGTAAAATCTCTCCTATGCTGAAGGTAATGTTCTCTTGGCAAAACTTCAAGCGGAAGGTTGACACAAAACACATCAGAGCCAAGTTTTACAGGAACGAGTTTCCACTCTCCTGATACGAGTTGAATCTTGATTCTTTGCAGCATTGCCTGTGCAACCTCATCACAGTCATCATAGCTTATACCGGTAAATTTCTGCGTTTTTGTTGCCCCAATCCGAAGTTTGGCATCCGCACCGAATCCTTGGAAAAAGATTGCGGTAGTACCGTAAAACTCGCCTTCTATCCTCTGACAAAGACGACCGGGATATTCAGAAGACAGAACACTGTAACAGCTTAGATTTGATGGATGGCAGGCAAAATTTAGTGCAAGCGCACGCATTTTGCCATTTTCATCCTCGAATTTAAGCATATAAAGGTTTTTGTCGCATTCTCCGTCAGGATTTGGTCTGAGCATGATTTCGCCGTCAACAGAAAGTCTTCGGCTGATGTTCCACTCTCCGGCGACGGAAGCATACTTGAGAGTTCCTTTTCTCATACATAACAAGGCACGGTCTATTGCGGATTTTGTACGACCAATCAAAAACTCTTCATATTCATTCGTATACCATACGAAGTCGTATCCCTTCACGGCAGGTCCGAAATGGGTGTGAGTATAGTTGACATGGAGATTCCTGCCTGGAATTCCGTATTTCTTCACGATGTATTCGCGCAATGTATCGGCCAAGCTGTCATCATGAAAAAGTAAGTCATAACTTACAAGAATTACTGTTTCGCCGTCCTCATCTCGAAGAACAAGAGCTCGGACAAACAGGTCATCATGGATATCGGTGAATTCCGCCCCGAACATAGTTGCAAATCCAATCATCGGCATGGACATGCTTGGAGTGATGATATCTTTAGCTATTCCGAAATATAAACTCTCGTATTTTTTCATTATCTACACCTTTCGTTTTATCGTATATAATCCAAAATACGTTTTAACAAAACCGCAACTTCTGCACGTGTTGTGTTTGCAAGAGGATCGATAAGTCCGTTCTTACCATTGACAAGGTCTGCATTTACAAGTGCTGAAACTGCATCCTTTGCATAGTCGGAAACTTCGCTAAAGTCGGGGTGTTGTGGGAGGATAATATCCTCCCCTACGGATATCTTGCCCATTTTTTCGAGTGCGCGATATACTATCACCATCATATCCTGACGTGTGATGGAGTTTTTTGGTGCAAACTTGTTATAACCAATTCCGTTTACAATGCCGCAATTTCTTGCTATCGCAAGTTCCTTTGCAAAGTAGTCACTATCCGAAACATCAGAAAAGTTTTCTGCATTTTCGGATTTGAGCTCAAACGCACGAACAAGGAGTATTGCAAAGTCTGCACGTGTTATATTTGCGGCAGGTGAGAAGGTGGTCTCGCTTGTACCTTTTATAATTCCCTTATCTGCAAGGGCGTTAATAGAATCCGCTGCCCATGCATGATTTCCAAGGTCAACGAAACGTGCTGTTTCAGTTGAAGGAGTTCCGAGTTCAGTCGGGGTCTCCGGTTTTTCGGGCTCGGAAGGTTTATCGGGTGTAACCGTTTTGTCATCGGGAACTGACGGACCTGTTGCACCGCCACCTGCTCCACCTGTTGTTGCACCGTAGACCGTGACCTCAAAGACTATTGTTGCCTCACGTCCGTCTCCGTCAATCGCTGCTATCACAAAGCCTGCTTCTCCTACCTGGGAGCTTGTGGGCTTCCAGGTAACAACGCCGGTTTCTGCATCCAATGATGCACCTCTCGGAAGAACTCGCCCCTCAAATGTGATTTTGTCGGACACGTCGCTCTTTGCGTTCACATCAACCGTAATAGCATTGCCCACCGTAGTGGTAAGATTTTCAGTGTTACCTGCTGTAATCTCCGGCTTTTCATCGCTTACATCGGTGAGAGGAACCGTTACCTTCTGATATTTTTCGATATTGAATTTATATCCTGCATCACGGTTGTTATCATCCTCAAAGGAGGTGATAAAGCTTACATCACCGATATCAAGGTCGGTATATTCAGGATTTTCGGCATTGGGTGAAGCTCCGAGAATTCTGTATGAGCCGTTTCTTGAGCCCTTGTTTTCAACATATATATATTCTCCGGAGAGTCTGTCAAGGCTAACCTCGCCGTCAAATGCAACGGTGATTTTGTTCTCCGATGACAATGTTTCCGTAAATCCGATGACCTCACCGTTATAGCTTCCCAAGGAGGTGGTATCGCCGATAACAGTTCCGTCATTGATATAAGTGTAAATATTGAGTCCCTTGTCATTTACGCTGTAAACACCCGCAAAGCCCGAGAACTCAAAGCTTACGGTTACATCCTCGCCGTCAGCATTCTTGAAGGTGTCCGTAACGGTGTATCTCGCACCTTCTTTTGTGGAGTAAACAATATAATCGTGTCTTCCGCTCTTGAGACTTACTCTGATTGCCTTTGCAGTATTGTCACGAACGGGAGAAGTGCCGATGCAGAGCGGAACACTTACCATTTCGGCAATGTATTCTTCACCCTTATACGGCTGGAGCACCGATGTGAACAATGTGTCAAGAGTCTTTGTATCGGTTCTGTGGATAAGCATATAGTCAAGTCCCGTGACAGGTGCATTGGTTGCTGTCTGCGGAGGATAACCCGTGACAATGCCTATTCCCGTGGGTGTCCAGTCATTGAGTGCAGTATACTTCATATTGAGACCCGTTGAATCCTCAACCTGCTTTTTGAAATCGGTCTGCTCAAAGTTTACCGAGAAGTTTCCACTCTCTATATTTTCTGCACGGTTTACGTTGGTAAGCCATGTATATCCTCTCGGGAACATAGTCTTATATGCCGCCGTGTAGTTAAGACCGTTGGGGTCTCCGCCGTATTCTACTTCTTTCACTTCAGCATTAAGACCTGTTGACGGGTCAAGGTACTGTACAGTAATATCCTGTCCTACGTATGTATCCTCATAATTTCCGTTTTCATCAACTTGAGGTACAAGCGTGAGGTCGTCCGTTGTATATCCCATATACGACTGAGTATGGAAACTATAAGTGTGGCTCTTTCCGCCCTTTACACGGAAGAAATCAACCGTATATGCATCCCCGTCCGATGCCTCCACCGTAATCGCTGTTCTGCGGTAAATCTCGGTAGAGTCATACGACTTCGGAGAATCGACGTCAATAATCTTGACCTTATCCGTACTGTCGAAGTGGAGAGGAGTTCCGCTCCATACACCCTTCTGGGAATCATCGTCAACAACAACCGTATTGTGGGAGAGCGTTGCCGATGTCCACTGCCATCTGCTCTCGTCAAAGCCCGTTGCCTTGGGGTATCCGAGGTCCGGCATAAAGTTGAAGCCATAGGCGTTGATTGCAAGCGAAAGCATATCGGCGTGTGCGTGAGGCTGGTCGGTACGTCCGTAGTACATCCACGTATCATAACGGAAGTCTCTGTCCGCGATACCACCCGGAGCCTTGATAAGCTCACCGTCGCGGAGAAGTGCAAGACCAAATCCCGTGAGGTTTTCGCTTATGAACTCATATTCTCCCTCTTTCTTGATAATGGCTTCTATTCTGTCCGAAAGTGCCGCCGCATCAACAAACATATCAACATATGTATCGTCAAGATTTCCGCCCACAAGCCAATAATAGTTCTTTGCAAGCTGTGAAATATATGGTTTATGAAGCTCGTTTTCAGAATCTAAAAGTGCAAATGCACGGAGTGTATCGGCTTTGATGTTTGCAGGCCCTTTCATAATTGTGTTGCCCGAGTCACCTATCGCAAGGGAATAGCCGTTTCCGACGTGTTCTTTTATGAAGGTATTAAACATCTTTAAGAACTTGGGGTTTTCAAAGAGGTTGAGCTCTGTATCCGCACCTGTGCGATAAATGAGCTCTGCAACGTCAAGACCGTAGGTGACCCACAACTGGTTGTAGCCGATACCTACTTCATCACCGAAGCCGTCACGGTCAACACGGTTTATATAACGTGTGAACATCTCGCCGCCGTGGTTTTCCGTCATCACGTTATAAGTGGTTTTGTAAATGGGGTCAACGGTGGGGGTTATAACCTCGCCATAAGGCTTTGTAAGCCACTCAAACATAGCATTGGTCTCGGGCTGATTATCAAGTGCAACGGCAAAAAGTGTTGCCGGAAGCTGATGCATACCGAAGTTTCCGAATATCTTCGCCGTTTCAATTCCGCGGAGACCTTCACGGATGATTCCGTTTTCTGCGTTCTCACGGATGTGGTCGGCGCTTGTTTTCGGGTTGGTAACTCCCTTTAATGTCTTTGCCTTTTCGGAGAGATATCTAATAACCTCGGGCTCGCCCATCACAGGATAAAGTGCATCATAAGCACGGGCAAAAACTTCTGCAAGATAAGTTTCCCAGATGTTACCTACTGTTTTTCCCGTATAATCTCCGCCGTGGGAGTTGCCATAGGAAAGGCTAACCTTTGCGAGGTCGTATGCCGGATAAACGTCCGCAATGCGGTCGAGAAGTATCGCACCGGCAACGCCGTATTTCTTTTCTCCCGTGTAGAGATATGCTTCATATAAATCCCTGAGAGCTCTCGTGATGATGGATTTATCAACACCGCATCTGTCCCACATCTTATGATGATAGAACGCAAGGGGTGTGTATTTCGGATTGGTCTTTACGCTTTCGGTTGAACCGGGAACGCCGTCACGTGGTGACCAGCCAAACCCGTCGTCGACCATCCATGTTGCATCACGGTCGCTGTATAAATCGTTTTTCAGATATCCGTAACCGTAGTCACTTCCCGTTCTTGCATAATCCTCTGCAAAGAGCTCGCGGTGATTCTTAAGAGCAAGCTCACGGTCGAAAACTCCTTCATCGTTGATACCGAGCTTATAGAAGTTTCCGAAGTCATTTGACGGGAATTTTCTCTTACAGCCGGGGCAGGCTATCTTCCACGGATCATTTATGGGATCTACAACCCACGAATAATATCCATGCTCCATAAGGATATTGACTCCGCAGGCGGGACAGGTCTGATCCATAGGCTGTTTTTTGCCGTCAATCTCTATGGAAGGAGCTCCGAGAGTTGCCATACCAAAGCAACGGGGGAAGCCCTCTGTGGGAATAGCATCATATAGCTTGTCAAGGTTTTCCACCCAGCGGTCTGCATTTGTCTTTGCAGTCTTCACAAGATCCTTTGCCCACCGGAATTTCTGCGCATTTTTAAGTGCCGCATCGCGCATTTCCTCGGTATATATGGTCGGGCCTTTTTTCTGCGAGCTTGAGGTAATCTCACTATCACAAGAGAATGACCAGCCCTCCGATTCATTGCTTGCGGTAACCCTTACGGTTCCCACACCTCTTGAAACATAATAGGCGTGTCCGTCTTCTGCTCTTACGATGTCGGGAGTAAGGCTTTCGAAGCTGAAGTTTGTTGTTTCGCCATCAAGCTTTACCTTTTCACCGTTGTTGAGTATTCCCGTAACGAGTATTCGTGAGCCGTCCTCGTCAAGAACAGAAACAACGGTATCCTCAATTCCTGCCTCGATTGCAGAAAGCTTTACGTTCTCAATTTTTATATTCTTTGTGACGGATTTTTCAATTCCGTTGAAGGTAGCATAAGCCGTGATTTCCACGGTGTCCTCCGCAAGTGCCTTGAAAACTCCGTTTTCAATCTTTGCCGCCGTTGTTCCTTCCCGAAGCTCAAAGCGAACATCTGAAACATTGCGTTCATCCGTTACCGAGCCGTCGGAGAGAATGACAGAGGCCGAAAGAGTTTTTTCTCCGCCAACAAAGTAGAGTGTGTCTTCGTAGAGATTGAAATCAACTCTATCAAAGGTGATATCCTTGACATCAATTTTTCCTTCACCGGACATTTCTCTGCCGTCAAGTGTTCCTTCG
>JAFQVE010000023.1 GCA_017408185.1 Oscillospiraceae bacterium
GGCGCACTCACCTCCGCGTGATTTGTAGTATATCTGTTTTGAGATAAGAAAATTATATTAAATTCTGCGTTGATGCACAATAGTTTCATACTGTTTTGTGCCTTGAACGCAGTGAAAGGAATGGTTATAACAATGAAAAAAGCGTATTTTTATATCGACGATGTTATCTGGTGTCTGCGGGATGTCACCCAAAAAAGACCGGCTTCGCTGTTTGATGATCCGTTTTTCAGCATGCTGAAAAACGCTCACGATGAGTACGGAATGACGGTTCAGCTTAATCTGTTTTACAGAACAGACTTTTTTTACGGAAGTCGTGAGTTCACTTTGAAAGATGTCACGGATGCGTATAGGTCAGAGTTTGATGAGGCATCGGACTGGCTTAAGTTCGGTTTTCACGCAAAACAGGAGTACCCTGCATTCCCGTATGTAAATGCCGATTATGACGATGTAAAGATGGATTGCGATGCCATTTTCGGAGAGGTGCGCCGGTTCGCGGGAGATAAGTCCATTTCGTATGTCGTTGTACCGCATGTTCTTCCAATAAGCAAAGAGGGAGTGCGTGCTCTTTGCGATTGCGGTGTAAAACTTGTTAATGCAAGTGCGGGGGAGGCCTTTGAGTTCGAGGAAGAACCGGATGTGCTTCCGGTATGGTATAAGATGCGGCTTCTGCATAACAGAAAGCCGGAAACAAAGCTTTATCGTAAGAAAACGCGAATGATAGAGCATCAGACAACCATCTGCGCGTACAATCATCTTGACCTGGAAACATATGCAACTGTCAGACATAAGCTTGCAGGAATCAGGGATAAGGAATTTGACATTTACTATAAGGGGCTTTGTAATGGTCCTTGTCTAAATCTTTACGGGCTTTCGGAACTTGAGGACGAGTATGCACCTCTTATCGGAAAAGACTATATCGGTTCCGGCCTCCATGAGCAGTATTTTTATCCTGATTATTTTGCATATCAGCCGGAGTATGCCGACAAGATCTATAAAATGTGTGAAATACTCAAAAGAAACGGATATGAGTTTATAACCGGTGATGATATGATAGAAGCCATTGCTGAATAGTAATATCACTGATTTTGAGTTCATTATAGCATACAGTAATTTGAATAACAAGAAAAAAGAGAAGGAAAGATGAAAAATGGGTTATGATTCCGAACTTGCATATGATTATTTTGACAGAAAAAATATAGGAATTATCGGTTGCGGAGTGAGGGCAAGAAGCCTTATGGCCACCCTGCGGAGGATGAATATGAACGTTAAGATTGTTGCGTTGCACGATATTGACGCTCCGCGGGCGCTGCGTGACCTTGCTGCTGACGGCGAGGATGTGAGTGAAATCCGTGTGTGGGATGATGCAGACGATATGCTGGACAACGGTGGGCTTGACGGCGTTTTGATTGCAACGAGAAGTGAAGAACACGTTTACTTCGCAAAAAAAGTGCTTGCACGCAATATTCCGATGGTTCTGGAGAAACCGATTACATATCTTGAGGACGAGCTTTGCGAACTCCGCGAGGCATATGAAAAGTCGGAAAAGAAAGTTATTATTTCATTTCCGCTCCGCGAAACGCCGATGCTAAATCTCGTCAAAGAGATTATAGATAGCGGAAGGATAGGTACTCCCGAGCACATTCAGGCGTTTAACTATGTGCCTTATGGCGGTGTTTATTTCCATAACTGGTACTGTAAAACAGGTCCTGCCGGATTGTTTTTTGAAAAGTCAACCCATGATTTTGACTGGATAAACCGCATAGCAGGCGTAAAGCCGCAGGAACTTGTGGTAATGACATCGCAGCAGGTATTTGGCGGTGACATGCCGGACGGAAAGCTTTGCCGGACATGTGAGCGTCAGCTTAACTGTATGGAAAGCCCGTTTATGCAAAGGAATTTCATACACGACAATCCAAAGGGAGACACCTGCGCTTTTACCAAGGAGATAAAGACATACGACTCTGCAAGTGTCCTCATACGTTATGAAAGTGGAATGCACGCAAACTATGTTGAGAATCATTTCGTAAGAAAAGGCGCAGGTGCACGTGGTGGCAGAATAAGCGGATATTCCGGAACCCTTGATTTTGACTGGTACAAAAAGGAAGTAAATGTTTTCAGGCATCATTCATGTGTTTCTGAAACATACAGAGTTGATCATGATATGGGGCATTTTAACGGTGATGAAAGCCTTATGTTTGACTTTGTGAAGCTGATGCACGGCATAAACGACACAACGGCAACTATGGAGGCAGGTTTTGTAAGCACGCTTATGTGTATGGCAGCAAGAAAAAGTATAGAAACAAAAGGCTTCGTTCCGGTTATCTGGGCCGATGGGAAACATTTGTAAATATTTGATATACAAAACGGCAAGCGCGTCAGATGGGTGCGCTTGCCGTTGAACTTTGAAGAGATCTGTATTCGCTCGGTGACATATTCTGAATTGAAGAGAAGGCTTTGGAAAATGCGAAGCTGTCTGAATACCCCACGGCAGCTGCCACTGCCGATACCGTCAAGTCTGTTTCCTTAAGAAGCTTTTTTGCTTGATTTATGCGATATTCAGTGATGAAGGCCTTCGGCGATTTTCCGAAGGCTTCTTTAAATATCCGATAGAGATACGGCTGGCTTACGCCAAGAAGCTCAGTGAGCTTTGATACCGTTATGCTGTTATAGTGGGTTTTGATGTAATTTACGGAAAAATCAATGTAGCTCTGCGCGGCGGGAAGATTCGGAGAGACGTGGCTTTGTTCGTTTAAGTGATACTTAAAAACAGAGAAAAAAAGCTCAAGCATTCTTCCGTCGCTGATTGTTGCTCTGTTTTCTGTAATAACAAGCTCTTTTATATACTGCAGCTCTGCGGGAGAGGTGTGGTTGAAAATTTTTGTTTTGCTGTCGGCTCCGTAATACGGAAGGAGCTCGTTAAAACGGGAATCGGCGCTTGTAAACCACAGAAGCTCCGGTGGGTTGGATTTGTCCGGATAAACATTTTCGGCAACATTCGGCGTAAAAAGAAAACCCTGCCCTGCAGAAATGGGATGTCCGTTATACGTTGCCTTTCCCGATAAAACATAACCTACGAGGTGCGTTTCGTTTTTTCGGGCGGCAAAGGTTGTGCCGATTATGTCGGAAGAATAGCCGATAAGATGTATTTTCAGGATAGGAAGCTCGCCAATCGAATAAACTCTGTATCGCATATTTTTCACCTCAGGTTATGATTATAACATCTGAGGTTATTATTTGTCAATGTACAAAACAACAGCGATGAGAGTATAATTAACAGCAGTGCGTATGTATAGATTGCATGCGAACCGATTTTGAGGAAGTGTTGAATATGGGGAAAGGATTTTTAAAGAAAAACAGACCGGATTATAAATGGGTTATTGCGGCAATGTGTATCCTGATATTATTTGCAGGTCTCGGCTTTTGCTCCTCTGCCAAAAATCTGTATATCAAACCGATAACGGAGGCATTTGGTTTTCCCAGCAGCTTGTTCACGATAAATGACAGCATCAGATATGTGACGGTTTCTTTTGTGACCGTATTTTTTCATAAGCTTGTGCAAAAATTCGGTACAAGGAAGCTGATATGCGCGGGACTCATATGTTACATAATATATGCAGTGATTAATATTTTTGCGGAGACTATCCCTCTCTTTTATCTCGGCGGAGTTTTTCTCGGAATTGGTGTTGCATTGTCTTCAACAACAATGATAAGCGTTGTGATAAATAAATGGTTTGTGAAAAATAAGGGAACAGTTCTTGGCGTTGTGCTTTCTTCAAATGCCATCGGAGCCACCATTGCGGCGCTTGCGGCGGCAAGGCTTATGAGCGGAGAAGAAAATGTGTTCGGATATCGCAATGCGTACTTTCTGACAGCCGCAGTGTTGCTTGTGGTTATAGTCGTATTCCTTGTGTTTTACAGAGAAAAGCCGGAGGAGACATCCGGAGAGGAAAACGTTACAGAAAAAAAGAAAGAGCGGGAATTAACGGAGCATGGACACGGGGAGTTTTTCAAAAGCCCATGGTTTTATGTTGTCATCGGATGTCTTTTTGCCTATGCCGTGTCGGGAATAAACGGAGCGGTTATTCCACATCTGGAGTATATTGGTTTTGATAAGGAGTTTGTTACCGCTTCATTCAGTATTTCTACATTTGCGCTTGCGATAAGTAAGCTGCTTGTCGGTTTTATTTATGACCGCTTCGGAATAAAAGCGGCAGTTAATACCTGCCTTATTTCGTCTTTTGCGGCAAAAGGGCTGCTGATTATTATTACAGCAACAGAGCTGGGCAAGGTTCTCGTAATCTCACACAGTCTCTTAAATGCTCTTGCAACGCCGCTTGAAACGGTTATGCTTCCGATATTGGCACTTGACCTGTTTGGAGAAAAAAGCTTTGCGGAATCGCTTGCGATAACAAGTACGGTGCTCACGGTTGGTCAGGCGTTGAACGCACCGCTGGCGCATCTTCCGTATGATCTTACCGGCAGTTACTCGTTATCCTTTTGGATTTCGACGGTAGTGGCGGCAATAACATTAGTTTTGATCAATGTTGCTGTTGCAGCATTGAAACGTAAGGAAAAGACATTGGTGAAATAAGCCTATATAAAAGGAGACGTAGTTATGTTTAAATGCGGATTTTATGAAAGGGAAATAACCCCGCCGCTCGGATGCCATCTTTCGGGATACGGCAATATCAGACCGGCTGTTGACGTAAAGGACCGTCTTTATGCACGCGCGTTTGTTGTTTCCGACGGCAAAGAAACCGTTGCGATGATTGCGATTGATGCACTTCGCACACATCGTAAAATAAGGGATGCAATTGCTGCGCGAGTCAGCGAATTTACGGGAATATCTGAGGAAAATGTTCTTGTGGCGGCGACTCATTCCCACACGGGAATACCGGATCCGGATTTTGATAATCATCCGGAAATGGGGGAACGTCAGAAGTATTATTTCAACGTGTTTGCAGATATTATTGCAGACTGTGCAATTCTTGCATACAAGAGGATGCAGGAGAGTGAAATGACCTTCGGCATCGGAAATGTTGAAGGGATATCCTTCTGCCGTGACTACATAATGAAAAATTCAACACCGCTGACGAATCCGGGAAGACTTAACCCTGATATTATCGGGCCTGCATCGGAAACGGACAACGAGCTTCCTGTACTTTTTGTAAAGTCTGCAAAGGGAGAAAACCTCGGTGCGATTGTCTCTTTTGCTTGCCATCTTGACTGTGTAGGCGGCTATGAGTTTTCCGGCGACTTTGCATCAGAGCTTTCAAAGCAGATGAAAAAGGTTTACGGAGAAGATTTCGTAACCGTGTTCTTTATGGGAACTGCGGGGGATATAAACCACGTTAATGTAAATGTAGCGGAGATTGCGTCTGACCACTACAGGCTTATGGGACGGAAA
>JAFQVE010000198.1 GCA_017408185.1 Oscillospiraceae bacterium
GTAAGTAAAACCGTCCTTGCGTGCAGTAAGACCGATTGCTCCGTTTTTTGCAACAAATCCCCATCTGCCCGAGGAGGTCTCCGTCACGGTTTTTTCAATGGTCTGATTGGTCTCTGACATTGCCAGATGTGCACTGCCGTCGCCGTGCGCCTGTGCCGTAAACACATAATGCAGCGACTCCGGAACATCAGCATCTCCGTAAGTAAGTGCAAAGACCGAGGGAATCATGGATAATATCATTGCGATTGCGAGGATACTACATAATAATCTTTTCATTGCTATTTTCCTCCCTTTGTTTTATGTTTATAAAATTATACAACTACTTTTACAGTCCCAATCCGCGGAGATTTGCAACAGTTTCCTGTTTTTCCGCGTCGTAGAGTTTCCAGATAACCCGCAGTCCCTGCAGAGCCGAACGCCCGTCTGTCAACGGCTGCTTGCCGTTTAATACACAGTCTGCAAAATGCGAGACCTCATACTGGGTTTCCTTGCCGACATTTTCTTCTCTTTTCCACACAACCTTGTAATCGCCGGAGCCGTCATCAAGACTTCCGGGATTATGCTCTTTTATCTTGTCGTAAACTCTGACCTCGCCGAGATAATGGTCATATTCGAGAAGTGCTTTTTCTGTCATTATCTGAAAATCAACGCCCATGCGTGTGCCGCGTGCACCCCACGTTGCTCCGTGATATCCGATTGCACCGTTTTCAAACGACATGGTAACTGCGCTTGTGCCTTCTTTAAGCATCCACGGAGTGCCGACATTTGTGCCGAAATGCGCGCCCGTTACGGGAGCTCCGCAGAACCACATCAAAATATCTATGTAGTGGCAACCATGACTGAAAAGCTGACCGCCGCCGAGACATCCTGTACCGAGCCAGTCCTGATCCGTGCAGGTCGTCATCTGCTCCACCCATATGGACATCTGCATAATTTTGCCCCAGTCTCCGCTGTCTATCATTTCTTTTAGTTTTACAACACCGCGCCAATAACGAACGGGGTATGCACACATAAGCACAACGTTGTTTTCCTCACACGCTTCTATAAGCCGAACACACTCTTCTTCGGTATTACACAGCGGTTTTTCCATTAAAATATGCTTTTTGTTTCTCGCAAAAAACATTCCGCAGGAGAAGTGGAGGTGATGAGGAAGAACCACAAGCACCGCATCTACATAGTCTACCATTGCTTTGTAATCAGAAGTTACATAAGGGTTGTTAAGCACGCTTGCAACGTCCTTGGCGTTTTCTATCACAGTGTCGCACACGGCTGTTATTTCTACGTTATCAAGAAGCTGGATTCCCGCAGCATGAGCTTTCATCATACTCCCACAGCCGATAAGACCAAGTTTAAGTTTTTTCATTTATACCTTCCTCTCTTTCAACATCAGTTGCACTCTGCAACAAGCGGGCCTGCAAGCTCTTTGAGGAAGAAGAGTTTTCCGGGAAGTGTTGGCATATAAGATGAGGTCACCCATGGATTGGGACCGTAGCGAAGAGTCATCCACAAGGACATACCCTGCCACTGCATACCGCGGGAAAGAGCACCGTCACAGCCGCCGATAATTCTGTCGGACTGAAGGAACAACCCCGGGCCGATTGTGTTTGCACGGCACGGAACGAGGGTTGTGCGGCTCTTAAAGCTGGTGATTGAATTCTGCTCTACGGTGAGCGGGTGAAGCTTTGCACCGATGCGATACATCTGATTCTTCCACTCTTCATCGGATGCAAATTCCGCCGCAAACTGCGGTTCCCAGAAAGCAATGTGACATGCACGGCCGATACCGAAGGTTGTGATAAGGCGTGCGCCCTCTGCCTTGAGCTTTGCAATCTTCTCCGGATATGTCGGAAGGTTTTCCTTGGTTGCAAAGTTTCTCTGATTTTCCGGAACTGTCTTATTTACCTTGCTGTAGAATGCATCGCGCATTGCATATGTAAAAGAACCGGGATTGGATGAATCGAGGGTATTTCCGTCTGCATCAGACCACTCATCCATATTAAAGCCGTATACGTGAGAGCAGTCTACATCCCACTCATTGAGGAAGTATGCCGCCCAGCGGTACATACCCATCGGGCCTGCCGGAAGGATCATTGCAAGCTTGATGCCTTCATCGCGTGCCATTTTGATCTGGTTTGCAATTTCGTGGCCCATCATCATATCAAATTCTGCAACGTTATCACACTGTACCGGTTTAAAATCCGGGTTCCAGAAGCTCTGACGCTCGAAAATCTCTTCGGGTGCATTGGAGCAGCACTTGTCAATCTTCTCAAAATCCCAGCCTGCGGGATAGAAGTCCTCAAGAAGAGAGCCCTTTACTGTACTAATGAAATCCATGTTTTTCGCCCCCCTCTTACACTGCACAATATCCTGTCGAATAATAGCCGAGGTTATAGCGGCGGTCGAGACGACCGAAGCATGCACATACGGGGATGTCGGACTCGAGCTCTATCGAATACTGACCGAACGGAATCTGATAATTTTCTTCGCATATAGGGTTGTCGAGTCTTATGCAATTGACGCGCTCTGCGGGAATCACAAGATGAAGTCCGCGGACGGGGTCTTTATCCTCAAAATAGATATTGACGGTAATGTGAGCATCTGCATTGTTTTTGTTTGTAATCATCATTGCTTCATGTCCCGGAAGACTCATATCATCTCCGTTTCCCGGAAGATCTCCGTCTATGAACATATAGCGGCAATAGCCTAAGGTTTTTTCTGACATTTTTTATTCACTCCTTATGTATTAAAGGTCTTTCATGAAGTAGTCGAACATCTTCTGCGACAGCGGTCGGCTTCCGTTTTCCGTTATAACAAAGCCGGTTTCAATGCGTCCGCCAAAAAGCTCGGGATGGCCAAAGAAGCTTACGTCAACATTAACAATCATTCCGGGGGCGAGAAGAAAATCGCCGTTAGGTCCGAAGAACGGAGCCTCTGCCTCCATAAGTCCCATCGAGTGAGCAAAGGGGCATACGAGATATTCCATAAGTCCGTGCTTTTCATAATACTTGCGTCCGGGAACATCTATTTCGCGCCCGCTCATGCCGGGTCTGAGCATTTCGTGGGTAAGACGGAAGGTCTCGCGCATATGATTGAGCAAATCCTTCTGTTTCGGAGTGTAAACGCCATTTACCGGAATTGTATCTCCGAACGTTCCTACATAACCGTTATAGCGCGGTGCAATTCCTATCATTACAAGCTCTCCATCTTCCATTCGCTTGTTTGTTGCAGTGGGAACAACAGCTTTTGCCCGTTCTCCGGAGCCAACAATTGTTGAATAAGCAAAGCTTGTCGCACCGTTGATGCGGCAATAGCTTTCTCCCGCCGCTGCTACTTCAAACTCATACGCACCGGGCTTTATGGCCGCCATCATTCTGTCATAAGCAACATCACAAAGCTCCACGGATTTCTGAATCTGCTCTATTTCCCAAGGCGACTTATATGCACGGAGATTTTCATATTCATCCGTAATGTCAACCATCTCGACTCCTTCAAATCCGTCAATAAAGTCGCAATAAACCTGATGCGGAATGGTCGTTGTGCCAACAAAACCAATGCGGCGAAGCTCAGTTCCTTCACGTCGAAGTTCTTCGTCAAGCTGCTTGAAGTTAATTATAGTGGCGTTCGGATATTCCTCATCCGGAACCATAAATACGGGGAAGCAGCGTACCTTTGTGATGGCTGAGTTCATCTGTGCAAAGGGCTCGGATTCCGGGCCGCCGAGAAGAACAGGTTCGCCTTCGACCGGTATAAGAACGGAACCTTTTTCAAACTGGCCGCACCAACCGGTCAGATACCATCCGTTTGCAATGTTAAGCTCGTCAAAATAAATGAGCGCTGCGTCAAGATTCTTTGCCCTGAGAATTTCTTTTATCTGCTTAATTCTTTTTTGTGTTTCAGCCATATTGTAATATGCCATTTTTATAATATCTCCTTTTATTTTTACATAAAATTATCATCCAGCGGGAACATCGGCCGCCTTATGTTCTTAAATCCCATATCCTCCAGCCGTTCTGTTGAACTTCCCGGCGTGAACGCAAGAATTGACCTCCCGGCAATTTCGGCAAGCTCAGGAAATAGATATCCGAGTTTTACCACAACTATTCTATACTTACTTATATCAATATTTACAGATTCATAAATATCCCGTCTGCACATTGAAGCACGGTTTTTTGTTATAACGACAGTCATATCTCCACAGTCAAGCGTTGCGGAAGGCCCTTCATTGCCTCCGGTATAAGAAAGAATATCACCTTTGTGGATAAGCTTGCCGGTAACGATGGCTCTTTCGCTTTTCTCATCAAGCGTTCCGCCAACCTCCAACGTCAGAACATCTCCGATTTCTGCATTATAGCAAATCTCACACGCCCGCGCATCGGCTATTCCGGCAACGAGCACCTTCTTCGCCTTATGTTCAACCAAGCGGTTTATCATATATGCATTATCGCCTGCTGCTCCTGCCGTAGTATTATCGCCGGAGTCGGAAATAAACACTTGATGTATTTCATCCTCCATTGCTCGTTTTATCGCCTCGTCAGGTTCAACGGCTTCAATGAGAAACTTAAACTCATGGCGTACCTCATAAAACTTGTCTGCAAGTTTTTTTGCGATGCTTTTCGCAAGTCCATTGTCACTTTCGTGAGTTACAACAAAGCTTGGACCCATATATGGTTCATCAATCCACTGATGTCCCGCATATACCTGAACGCAAAGCATTCCGGGGATGCTTTTTTCAAACCGCTCTGCCATTTCCATAATTTCACGCAACGGAGAAAGCGCGGTCTGCACCGCATCTCCGCAAGGAACAACATTTGCCCTTTCCATCTGCGGAGAAGGAAGTATCTTCCTGTCAATACATTCAAACAAAAGCTTCATCGCGCGGCGTTGGGTTTCCGTATGATCACTGTGCGGTGCGGTGCGAAATGCAGTCATACAGTTTGCAAGAGAAACAATCTCGTCAGTATTATCTGCGTGGAAATCCATCGCAAGCGATATCGGAACGTCAGCTCCGACTTTTTTTCTTATTTCCCGCAGCAGATATGTATCCCCCGGACCAATTTTTTCAACATACATTGTTCCGTGAATGAAAAGCCAGATTCCGTCTATCCCGCTTTCGGGAATCGCATCTGTCAACTCATTTACAAGGCGCAGAAAATCTTCTTTTATGACTGCTCCGCCCGGAAGTGCATGCGCATAAATCGTGGGGACGACTTCGCAGCCGCGCTCGCGGAGCATATCCATAACGGCAACCTTTTCATACATTGCCTCGCCTTTTGCATAGTCAAAATCCTCAAAGCGGGTAAGCACCGGCGAAAGGCAGTTTCCCTCACACTGCAAAGACCCTATTACTATTTTCATTACAATCCTCCTTCCCTGCGACTGTTACAAAACTTTTAACTTTTAATTATATTATAAATTGATCGGAAAGTTTATTGAATACCTTTTTGTGCTATAAACATATCTTATCGTAAACAAAAGATTCTCGGAATCCTAAGCCTTCGCTTTGTTTCCGAGAATCTGTCATCAATCTATCTTTACTGAATTTTTATATTCACTCGGGGACATACCTGCCACCTTTTTAAAAACTCGTGAAAAATAAAAGGGATTTGAAAAACACAGCATTTCCGATATCTGTGTGAAATTATATACATGCTCCCTTATAAGTGTCTTTGCTTCCTTGATCTTGCATTCTGTCATATAATCATGTATGGTACAACCGCACTCCTTTAGGAAAATGCGCGACAAATATGCTTTAGAGTAATTCATTTCCTTACAAAACTGTTCTACGCTTATACGCTGATATATGTACATATCAAGCTTTTTCTTCATCTGCCCTACAATATGCTCCTCCGTCACTTCTTTGTTCGGTATGACCTCGTTGCCGAGATCATACTGTTGCCTTATAAGTGATATTAAAAACTGCTCCAAATAAGTACGTACCATCTGTTGTCCACCGATAAGCTCATTTGGAGAAACCTTGAGTCGTTTCTCTTCGGGGTTATTTACGGGTAAATCAAAAACCTTCTCCGCTTCTTTTATTATATTTGAAATATATTGCTTCAATTCCGCGGATAATTTAAAATGCTTTTCGCGAAACATCTGCATATGAGGTGAATTGCAAACAAAGCATATAAAAAAATAATTCGGTGCGACTTTTCCGTCCGCTTTATGTATGTGATACTCGTTCGGCTTATGAAAAACGCATTCACCTCTTTCCAGAGAGATCTCTCCGCTTTCTGTTTCAACAATCAGATTGCCCTTATCCACATAAACCAATTCCCAAAAATTGTGCCGTTCTCCTCTGTAATGAAAAGTATTCTCAAATTCAAAATAGTTGAGAGTTACAATTTTATGTATATTGATAATATTTGATAATTGATGCTTCACATACTCGGAATGAGTAATGCTTTTCCCCATAAATATGACCTCCACAAAATAAACACTGTCGATAAATCCGTTTACATTTTAAATTATACTTACAAGATGACTGCAAGTCAATATGTTGTTTAAATTTTGAGTTTCCCCATTTTTTACAACCAACAAAATCCATCATCTTTAAAGAAAGTTAATTGTGGTGATTTTTGTTTCTTTTTGAGCATATCGCCAATGCCTGATTTCCCTTTTGAGAGCACCACAAACAAACCATCTGCGA
>JAFQVE010000199.1 GCA_017408185.1 Oscillospiraceae bacterium
GGCAACGGCAACACGCTGCTGCTGACCGCCGGAAAGCGTGGTTACATCACGGTCACGGAAGCCGCGCAGGGACACAAGCTCAAGCATTTCGTCAACATCGCGGTCAATCTTCTTTTTGTCCCATTTTTTAATATTCGGACCAAAGGCGATGTTTTCGCCTACGGTCATCTTCGGGAATAGAGCATAGCGCTGGAAAACGGTGTTGATGTTGCGCTTGTGCGGCGGAACATCGTTTATGCGTTTTCCGCGATAGAATATATCGCCCTGCGTAGGCGTAAGAAATCCGCCGATGATCCGCAGAAGCGTTGTTTTTCCGCAACCGGACGGACCGAGCAGGGTGAGAAATTCATTTTTTTCGATATATAAATTTATTCCGTTTAAAACATCCATTCCGTCAAAGGTTTTATAGATGCCGGAAAGCTCTAAAATACGTTCTCCCATTTCATTCTCCTGTAAGTGTTATTCTTGGCTTCTTGTGAGATCCTTCGGCAAGCCTCAGGATGACACAGAGAAATATTTTGTGCCAAAAGGCTTTTTATCAGAAACTCGCCTATGTGTCATTCTGAGCGGCAGCGAAGAATCTCATAAAGCTGTGCTTTCAAATATCATTTCGTCTCCGCCGGAGGCGGATATGAAACAACAAATTAAAAGTTCGGTGGGGATGATACCCACAATATTTGTGCGGTAGATTTTCCGCGGTTCTTTATGCTGTGCTGCTTGTCGGCTTTGAAATAGAACGCATCGCCGCGCCGCAGACGCTCTGTTTTCATACCAAGCCGGAGCGTTATTGAACCGGAAAGGACGTAACCGAATTCTTCGCCTGCGTGAGGCATATCGACCGGAGTTTCCTTGCCGGGAAGAAGTTCATACAAAATCGGCTCCATAGAATTTCTCTGTGCCGTGGATACAAGCCACGTCATCTTTCCTATATCGTCAACGGTTTTTTCGCACATATCTTCGCTCTTGTATACGACAGGTGCAGAATCGCCGGTCTGTGCAAAAAATTCCTCGAAGGATGTGCCGAGGGCATCGAAAATATCAGACAGCGTTGCAAGGCTTGGTGACGTGCTGTTGGATTCAAGCTGGGAGATAAAGCCCTTTGAAAGCTCGCAACGATCCGCAAGCTCCTGCTGCGTAAGCCCGTAATAAAGCCGGAGCAGCTTTATTCTTCCGCCTATATCAATATTCACGGTATCACCTTCGCCCTTTCACGATATCAGTCCACGCAGGAAAAGCTTCCCGGCGTGGGTTTTGTAAAAATAAACTTTAAGTTTGGTAATGTGAAATACAATATAACATATCCCTGTGAAAATGTCAATAGATTTTAAACATATTCCGCCAAAATTTTTACAGAAGTTCCACAGCGGTTTTTAATCGTTTTTCGGAGTGATTCGCATCGAGCGGGGAGAGAAGAACGCATTGTATGATTTGCCCCTTAGCCTGAGAGGTCAAGAAAAAAGAAAAACAAAAGAAAATATCTGTTTTTCCTTTACAACCTGTAAAGTTTGTGTTACAATAATATTAATTATGCGTGAAAATGTAAAGGGGTTTGTGATAATGAAGCTCGGCGTTAAATCGGTTTCCTACATATTAATAGATATACTTTGTTTTTTTGCCGCATTTTTCTTTGCGGCTCTTTTGCGCTTTGATATGGTACCCACAGAGGCATTTTCGTTCCTCGCCCGTGCAGGATGGATTTATTATGCCGTCTGTGCCGCGTGCGTTTTCGGTCTGAGTTTTCTTCTCGGAACATACCGCGCGTTGTTCGTAAGCATCTCTTTCCGCGACGTTTTGCGTCAGCTTGAAATTTCGTTTATAACGGTTGTTGCGGCATGGCTTGCGCATCTTATATTTGAAATACCGGTGTCGATGAGCATAACGCTTATGTTTGCGTTCTTCTTTGCGGTTATGACCGTCGGCGTGCGTTGCGTTGAGCGCATCTTCAAAATATTTTTGATAATGCACCGTCCGGACGGAGAAAGCCTTCGTCGGGTTATTGTGGTAGGTGCGGGTACGGCAGGCAATATGCTTATCCATATGCTTACAACGCACCGTGATATGGGGCTTATTCCGGTCGGCGTTGTAGATGATGATGCAACAAAGCAGAATATGACGCTTTCCGGGGTGCGGGTTCTCGGCAAAATCGAAGACGTGCCGAGAATTGCGAAGGAACGCCGCGCAGATGAAATCATCATTGCCATTCCTTCGGCGGAGTCCGAAACCTTCAAAGCTATTTACGAAAAATGCCGCAGCGCGGAGATTCCGGTAAAAACCTTCGGAAACCTTATGGATTTTCATCGGTTTATGTCGGGGACAAAGACTGCGCTTCGTGATTTGTCAATTGAAGATTTGCTTTTCCGTGATTCAATAAAAACGGATATGAGTACGGTGAAAAGCTTTATGGAAGGAAAGTGCGTGCTCGTTACGGGAGGAGCGGGAAGCATCGGCTCTGAAATATGCCGTCAGGCGCTTGAGTATGGCTGTAAGTATCTTGTTATTATGGACATAAACGAAAACGGACTCTTTTACCTGCAAAACGACCTGCTTGCAAAGTATCCGCGTGAGCGCTTTTGCGTGAGGGTAGGAAGCGTTCGTGACAAGGAACGCATGGGATACCTTTTCCGCCGTCACAAGTTTGATATCGTATATCATGCTGCGGCTCATAAGCACGTTCCGCTTATGGAAGATAATGTTTTTGAAGCTGTCAAGAACAATATTTTCGGGACGAAAAACACTATCGAGTGTTGCATAGAGCACGGCGTTAAGAAATTTGTGCTTATTTCCACGGACAAGGCAGTGAATCCGACGAATATCATGGGTGCGACAAAGCGCGCGGCGGAGCTTCTTGTACAGAGATATAACGGCCGCGGGTGTGAGCTTGCTGCTGTACGTTTCGGAAACGTTCTCGGCTCAAACGGATCGGTTATTCCGATATTCAAAAAACAGATTGAAGAAGGCGGGCCTGTAACGGTTACGCATCGCAGTATAATGCGTTATTTTATGACCATTCCGGAGGCAGTGTCGTTGGTTCTGAATGCCGGCGCATCTGCGCACGGAGGGGAAATTTTCGTGCTGGATATGGGACAACCTGTCAGCATCTATGACCTTGCCTGCAATATGATTGAGCTTGCAGGGCTGACCGTAGGCCGCGATATTGAAATTAAAATCACAGGGCTTCGTCCGGGTGAAAAGCTGTTTGAGGAACTAAAGCTTGAGGATGAAACGCATACGCGGACAAATCACGATAAGATTTTTATTATGCACACAAAGGAAGCAACAGAAAAGGTTGATAAGGATATTGAGCAGCTGACAGAGCTTCTTGCGACCGACAGTGGGGAAGCGGCGTTGCGCGAGGCGGTGTTTGAAACCATCTCCGTTGATTTTGCGGAAAGCGCACGCCACGGCGGAGAGCTTTCGGAGTTCTGTGAGCTGAAATAAGGCAGAAAAAATTATAATAATTCTTTAAAAAAGTGTTGATTTTTAAGGTGTCAGGTGGTATACTTATAATACTGTAAAATGCACTCTCGCAGGAAGGAAGTTTTAAGACCAATGGAACTGGATCTGAAAAAGACCATATCGGTTCTTTTCTCTAAAATTTGGCTGATAATTGCGGTCACGATGCTCAGTGGCGTGCTTTTTCTGATAAGCAATCTCTTTTTCGTTACCCCTATGTACACGTCCCAGGCACTTCTCTACATATCAAATATGTCGGAGCGCAAGTCTTCCATCGTTACTACCGGTGACGTCAGCGTATCACGTGAGCTTGTCAATACATTCGTTGTCATCCTCAACAGCCGCACCGTTCTCGACAAGGTCGCAGAGCAGTCGGGGCTCGACTACACCTCAACGGAAATCAAAGGAATGATTTCAGCAGAGGCGGTTTCCTCTACCGAGGTTTTTCGTATCTCCGTTACCCACGATGACCCAACGGAGGCACAGATTATTGCGGATACAATCCTCAAGGTCGCGCCGAGTGAGATAAAGCGCGTTATGAATGCGGGTGCTGTATCTATTATCGACTATGCAACGCTTCCGCTTTCTCCATCATCTCCGAATATTCCGAGAAATACCGTCCTTGGCGCTATGCTTGGTGCCATGCTTACGGTTTTCATAATTCTCCTTACGGAAGGGCTTGACAACCGCGTGAAGAGCGAGTTTGTCCTTTCTGAGAACTTTGACCTTCCCATCATCGGCATCGTTCCTTCATTCAAGCTTGCAGAGAAGACGGTGTCCGGCGGCAAGGTAAAGCGCAGAAGGAGGGTTGGATAATGGGACGTATAAATATCCCCTTTCTTAAAAAGAAGAAAAAGATCAGTACATATGTAAAAAGTGAGCTTCTTACGGAAAACAGTCCGTTTATTATTAATGAAGCGTACAAATCCATGCGCACAAACCTTATGTTTATGCTTTCGGGCAACAAGAAGGTAATCGCGTTTACAAGCTCGGCTGCAAATGAAGGAAAAACAACGACATGCCTCAATACCGCCGTTGCGTTTGCTCAGACCGGTCACAAGGTTCTTGTAATAGATATGGATATGAGAAAACCGCGTGTTCATCGCTATTTTGAAATTCCGTCATCTCCCGGATTTTCCGATAAGCTCGGCGGCTTCATAAAAGAGCTTCCGATATCAAGAACGGAATATGAAAACCTTTGGGTGTTGCCTGTCGGAACTATTCCGCCAAGCCCGCCGGAGCTTCTTATGACCACTATCTTCGACGAGGTTCTCTCGCAGATTCGTGATGAATATGACTACATATTTATCGACACTCCGCCGATACACGTTGTTACGGACCTTGCGATTATCGCAAGCAAGCTTGACGGAGTTGTGTTCGTTGTTCGCGAGAACACCGTCGCATTAGAGGTTGTAAAGCAGTCGATAGACAGTCTTGAGCGCGTGGGTGCAAAAATCCTTGGATTCATCTTAAACGACTCTGTCGGAGATTCGCTCTTTACGCAATATCGTTACAGACGTAAGTACAAGGCGCGTTACGGTTATACCTACGGCTACAGCCTTCCCTCAAAGGAATGAGCTATGTATATTGATTTTCATTCTCACATTTTACCCGGTGCTGACCACGGTTCCGATAGCATAGAGATGAGTCTTTCTCAGCTTGAGTATGCAGCGGCGGCAGGAGTAAGCACCATTGTTGCCACCCCGCATTTCTACCCGGATGTGGATAATATCCCGGATTTTCTTGCACGTCGGGAAAAGGCATATGACGAGCTTTGCACCGCAAATGCAAGCGGAATAAAAATTGTGAAGGCGGCAGAGGTTCAGCTTGGGATAAATCTTGACAAAGAGCCGGAGCTTAAAAAGCTTTGTATCGGTGAAACGGATTATATTCTCATTGAGTTTCCGCCTGAGCCATGGCCGTGCTGGGTTCTTGACGCAATTACGGGAATTATCCGGGACAGACGTCTTCGGCCGGTGTGTGCACACATTGACAGAATATCCCACATCGGACGGGAAAAGATATTAAAGCTGAATATTGATGTTCAGATGAACGCCTCGGCATTTCTGGATTCAAGGCGTCACAGAAGATATTATCTCGACCTTATCGCCGACGATGCGGTTCATGTGCTCGGAAGCGACACTCACGGCGACGGTAAGCAGTCATATAAAGATTTTTCGTATGCAGTAAAGAAAATAGGCAAGATGATGCCGTATCTTACTGCAAACGCAGAAAAAATTATCACGCCGCGTGACGGTTCGCGGCAAATCAAATTAAGTCTGTAAGGCAAAATTACACATTGCCTGCAATAGGAAAATTTTTTCAAGGAAGGTGTTTAACACTATGAAAAAGACAATGAAAATCATGCTTGCAGCAGTTCTCAGCATTGCAATGCTTCTGACCTTTGCTGCAGCAGCAGACGACACACTCACAAATGCAGGTACGGCTGACCTCATTTCGGCAGCTGCACCCGAAAGCGACACAATTGATGCTCACCACGATGAGCACGCGCTCGACATCTTCACAGATGCTCCGTCACAGGACAGCTGGAAGTATCAGGGTCTTAACTGTGCTGTAAACAACGGCACAATGACAGGCCATGAAAACAAAATCCGTCCGGACGATTCTCTCACACGTGCAGAGATGGTAACCATGATGGTTCGCGTTCTCGGCGCACACGCAACAAAGGCTGAGATTGAGCACTATGTTGACGTTGTTGCAGGTCAGTGGTACTACGAGGCACTTCAGTCCGGTGTTGCTATTAAGATTATCAACGGCTCCGGCAACAAGATGATGCCGAACAGCCCGATCACACGTGAGCAGACCTTCACAATTCTTGCCCGTACCTTCCTCTTCTCTGCGAAGAGCGATGCAACAGCAGATTTTGTTGACAACAGCAAGGTTTCTTCTTGGGCAAAGAATGCAACAAACGCTCTTATTGATGCTGATGTTGTTCGCGGCGACAACACAAAGACGCTCCGTCCGCAGGACAATGTTACCCGTGCAGAGTTTGCTGCAATGCTCGACCGTGTTGCTTGCCTCTTTGTAAACAAGGATGCAAACTACTCCGGCAAGAAGATTACAGGCAGCCTTATCGTTAACGATGCAACGGCTGATCTTTCCGGCGCAACAATTGAAGGCGACCTCATCATCACTGATGCTGTAGGCACAGGGAACATTGACCTTTCCGATGTTACGGTTACAGGCCGTATCGTTATCCGCGGCGGTGATGTTAACCTCAACGAAGGTACAAGCGCAGGCGAAGTTGTTGTCGGTAATCCGACAAGCGCTTCCAAGGTTACAGCTGCAGAAGGCGTAGAGGTTACGAAGGTTGTTGTTGCTGAAAATGCAAACGACGTTGAAATCGACGTTCCGGCTAAGGAAGTCGTTATCGATTCTTCCGAGAACGAAGTTACAATCAATAAGGACGCGGAAAACGTTACAGTCAACGGTTCCGACAACACCGTTAAGGTTACGGAGGGAACAAAGGTTGACAGCGTTACAACCGAAGGTAACAACACAAACGTTGCAGTTGACAACGGCGCTAAGGTTGAGAACGTAACGGTTAACGGTGAGTCCTCCAAGGTTACAGGCTCCGGTGACGTCGGCAATGCTACAGTTAACGGTTATGACTCCAAGGTTGAGACACCGAACACAAACGTTACGGACAACAGCCCTGCAACAAAGCCGGGTACAGATTCCGGAACAACAACTCCGGATACAGGTAAGGATGATGGCGCAAGCAAGCCCAACTCTGACCCGAACGCTTCAACAAACAGCGGTTCTCTCCCGGGTACCTCCAAGCCGAGTACAGCTCTTGAGATTTACGAAGACGGCACATATGTAGGATACGGCGAGGATGAAAAGGTTTATGCAGACATTAACGGCAATGAAATTGTTTTCGATCTTAGAGAAATTATAGTTCCTACAACAGAACTCGAAACTCTTTACGTGAGTGCAAACAAGGATGTAGCACTTGCTCTTGATACGTTTGATGAGGTAGACTACACAACAAATAATGAGATTGCGCTTTCTGATATTCTTGCAGCAATCGTTGCTTCCACAACTGAGCAGGTTGCTCCGGCTGTTGGAATTGATACTGATGCAGCAGATTATACGATTGGGCAGTTCGCTGACATTGTTGAGACAGTATGTATTCTTTGCACCGATGACCAATCTGAAGATGCATGGGCAAAGGAAATATTCGAAGCACGCGGTATAACATGTGAATGGGTTGACGGAGATATTGAAACCGGCGATGCATCTGCAACCTTCAGTGCAGCAATTGGCGGAACGGCATATAAAGTAACGGTTATCGTTCCTTCTGGTTTTGGTGAATAATAGTTATTTAGTTTAAGATTATTTTTCCATCTTTTCGTGCCCACTTTACGAAACACCCGCGGGGATTTTCCCCGCGGGTGTTTCGGCGTATGTTGTGGGCTTGACATAGTAAAGTGCTTTGTGCTACAATATAAAAGGTTGGAGACAAGCACAAAGAGAGCTACCACAAACGGGTAGGCGGTTAGCCCTTTCGTAATCACGGAGGGCATTTTCCCTCCGGAAAGGAGGGCGAGTGCTTATGATGTACATAACCTTGCAGGATTTTCTGCAAATTTGTTTGATTGTCATAGCGCTTATTGGTCTGTATTTTCAGACAAAAAAATAACCGCCCCGGCTGAAGTGAACCCCATTTGTTAGACAAAAAGATGTCTAATAAAGGGGTTTTTTTCATGGGTAAAATTAAGTATCCTCCAGAACAACGATTGAAAATAGTTTTAGAATATTTAGAAGGACC
>JAFQVE010000200.1 GCA_017408185.1 Oscillospiraceae bacterium
CTGAACGTTCACCCTGTTGTCATCCTGAACGAAGTGAAGGATCTTACCCCACGTAAAGATTCTTCGGCATACGCCTCAGAATGACAGGGACGGGGGGAGAGAATGACAGGGGTAGAGAAAGCTATATATTTTAAGGAGGAAAAGAAAATGAAAAGAATTCTCGGCATCATCCTCGCAATCGCAATGCTGGTATCAATGATCCCGTCAGCATTTGCAGAAGAAACAACGGAAGGAGGGACTGTGGTATATAGTCCGGAGTATGTGTTCAACCTGAAGGCTATCGGTCATACAACGGATACTATAGCTAAGTCCGTATCTGTTTTAGGTCCCACATCGGGGTCAAACGGATACACGCTTGACCGTTCAGAATCATCAGGTGAATGGTGGTACACAAACACATTCAATATTCCGACCTGTAATGTTCAGGCGGAGGATCTCTGCTTCTACACTCCGGTAAGTCCTGTTAAGGGTTCTTCCTATGAAGATAACAACGGTGTTGTATTGAATCTTATTGTTGATAAGAGTGGTACCTATGTACCGGAAATCCTGGATGCAGGAATGTATTATACTTCTTTCCTTGATATTTACTTAATCCATGAAGATGACCTTGCAAAGCGTGGCTGGAAAACAGATGATGTTTCTGTTGTTCCGACTCTCCGCAAAGAGGGTTCAATGACAGACCCGTCGGCTGAGATAAAGCATATACTTGCCCGTGATATGAACAGTAATGTTTCAGATGGTGTTGACGAAACTGCACCGCTTGTAAATCTCATTGCAGGTAAATATTACCTTTATGCAGTTATCAGCGATTCATCGGTAATAGACGATTACTGCACCACGAAACAAAGAAGCTACGGCTCAATCAAGAGCATCAAGCTCACAAGTAAAGGTACTGTTACTGCAGCTGTTGATGATACAGAGCTTAAGCCCGGCAATACTGCAACAATAAGTGCAACTGCAACAGACGGTGATGGTAATGCGATTTCCGATGCAACCATTGCATATTCAAGCTCGGATTCCGACGTTATAACCGTTGACTCTGCAACGGGAGCAATTTCCGCTGTCGGTGAGGGAGAGGCTTATGCAGTTGCAACCACAACAGTAGACGGAGTTTCCGTATGTGATAAGGTTGCAATCTCTGTGACCGTAAACAGAAACCCGAAGTATGTATTCAAGACAACTGCTTTCATAAATTCGATAGGTTCTGACCTTTGGGCAGCGACAGACCCTGATAATATAAATGAAGAGGTTTCTGCAATCTGGAGCATAGTTTCACATCCGAATATGGTAAACAAGCAGATAAGCTCTTCAACCTCATTATTCTGCACCGAAGGCGGAGCAACAAGCTATCTTGGTAATAATGCACTCGTTCTTAAGATAGAAACGGATATAGAGGGTGTATACACACCAACGATTGAATATGCAGAAACGGCTCAAAGCGGACTTCTTGATTTCTATACCATTCCGGTTTCGGAAGCTTCCAATTTGGATATGACAAACCTCACAGACATTCAGAAGGCGATAGCAAAGGCTGACCATATGGCGTCTATCGACCAGCATACAGATGCCGTGACAGCTCCGCCGTATGTCGGAAACAGCGTTTATCTCCCGGCAGGTGAGAACTATGTAATTATGGTTATCTCAAAGGGATGTGGAGATAGCACGCACACGGGTGGCAGACACTACGGATACATTCAGACACTATCTCTTGCACATACGGCAGGCGTTTCCATAACAACCACTACAGAGACTTTGGCGGTTGATAAAACTGCAACACTTTCGGCAAAGGTTCTTGATAATGACGGCAATCCTGTTGATGCAACAGTTACTTATGAAAGCTCGAATGAAGCCGTTGCAACGGTAAACGGAAATGTCATAACAGCTGTAGAATTCGGTACTGCCAGAATTACCGCAACGGCAGTTACTGCAAACGGAACATATACCGACTATGTGGATATTACCGTCCCTGCTATATGGGATCCTGTATATGCGTTCCACTACAATGCTCTTTCCGACACAAGTCTCATATCCAGCTCGGGAAGCAGTACTTCCGCACCGGTAGCAGGTGTAACAGAAGAATCACAGCTTGATGCAAACGTCTCAACCGGTATGTGGACTTTTGCGGCAAATATAAACTTCCAGGCAGCTTCATTGTATGGTTCCTATTCTCAGCTTCGTGCTGATTACAGTGCAGCCGGCGAGAATAATGCTCTTGTTCTGAATGCAAGAATTGAGAGACCGGGAACATATACTGCGAAGATTATGTACGGAGTTAATCCGGCAAATGGATTGAGTAATATTTATCTTGTTCCGAAAGCGTATGCAGAGAACAAGAAATGGGATATGACAACAAGTGCCGGTGTAAACGCAGCAAAGGCAGACAGTGCAAATGCGGCTTCTGAGGTTGCTCTTTTGGCAAGCGTTGATATGAACACCAACTCAGAGGATTCAAAAGCAGCCGTCAGTGGCATCGTGAACTATACGGGTAACACAGTAAATGTTACGGAAAAGGAATTCTATATAGTAATCAATACAGTAAAGGGTTGCACGGAAACCTCAAACGGTGACTATTTCTGTATGATAGGAAAACTTACTCTTGAACGCACAGGAAGCGTATTTGCAACATCAGCAGATACAACTCTCGAAATCGGCGAGACCACAACAGTTTCTGCAAATACATTTGATAACCGTGATAACGCAGTTTCGGCAGAAGTAACATACGAAAACCTCACACCGGCTGTTGCAACATTAGAGGGCAATACCGTGACAGCACTTACTGAGGGCAATGCAGTAATCAAGGCAACAGCAGCCGTTGACGGTGTAACAGTAACTGATACGGTTACAATCGAGGTTACACCGAAGCAGATAGCAGTTGGAACGAATATAAATGGCAAGCTTTATATCGATACTTATGATATCGGAAAAGAAGCAAAGGTAACTGCTCCGGAAATCACCGGCAAAACCTTCCGTCATTGGGTACTCGGAACGGAAACAAACGGAATCCCGGTATCAACTAACGCAAGCTACACCTTCAAGGCAGTAACAAACACATATCTCACCGCAGTATACTCAGATGAGGTAGCGGAAGATGCAAAGGTAGTTGAGTTCTACCTCGAAAACGGCGGATATGTGGGAAGTGCAGTTGCAAATGAAAGCGGAACTGTAACACTTCCCGATGAGTCCACACTCACAGGCTATGAGTTCATCAGCTGGATGACGGATGCAGAAAC
>JAFQVE010000024.1 GCA_017408185.1 Oscillospiraceae bacterium
GGACGCAGACGGCAAAATAACAGGATTGTTCTAAAAGCTGAATAAAAGTGTTTATAAAAAAGCATCCGTGATGTGTGGAGCCATACATCGCGGATGTTTTTTCGGCTCTTTGTCAATAGTTGGGGTAAAGAGTTAAAATGAAAAAGTGATTAGGCAGGCAGTCGTCGTCAGGCGGCTGCCTGCTCATTGTTGACTTGTTTATGAGAGAAAATATGTAAAATACGATTTCTGAATCTGTTAAAATTCTTGTAACCGTATGCATTTCGTTTAAGAACCTTAATCTTGTTGTTACAGCCTTCGGTAAATCCATTGGTGATAGAGGTAGAAAAAGAGTTAGAGATACCGGTATACCAGTTGCGGATAGTTTCAGCACATTTTTCAAACGGCAATATTCCGCAATGTTCTGCATTCTTTACCCATTCAGCCAATGCATTTCGTGCTGATTCCGGCTCTTTGTGAGTTAATATTTTCAGGAACTCTTCCTTGTACCAATAAGCACGGCTTATGTTAGCAGAATAGTAAAGCATCACATCAACCTGTTGGCGTTGCTCTTCATTAAGTTTATCAGAACGCTTTATCAGCAAAGATTTTGAGCGTTTGAAATATTTACGAAGCTCTGGTGAGAGTTTCTTTTGTTCTGTTTTTCGGATATTTTCAAAAGCCCATACAGCTTGTCTTATCCAGTGGTATTTATCTATCACTTGAGTTGCATTTTTGAACCACACATCAGCAGTGTCGGCGTATGTTCGCCACATATCACTTACGAAGTATTTTACTTGTTGTCGTTCTTTTTTCGGTATGTTTTTGAAGTATTTAGTTAAATAGTGTCCGTATCGCTCAGGTAAAATATCCAAAACAACCTTGTTAATAGGATCGGTTAAAATGCATTGGTATTTTTCACCGTTTGTATTTCCTTTGAATTCGTCAATAGACAAGGCTTCCTGCAGTTTTGCTTTAGGGTAAGAGATAACATCAAATATTCGGATAACAGTAGATACCGAAAGGTTGACTTCTTTCGCTACGCTTGTGAAGGAGCGCTCGTCGCGGAGCTTATCTATCACAAAGGCTGCAAGCCGATTAGTCATTCGATGATATTTAGGTAGGAATACATTTTCTTCAAAGAATCTTTTTCCGCAACAGGGACATCTATATCTGCGTTTCCGTAAAATTATGCTTACAAGCTTACCGAATGCCGGAATATCTTTAATGACTTGTGTTCTGTAGTCGTGAACCGCATCCGTTACAGTACCGCAACGGATGCAACTATGTTCTTTTCTCTCTAGTTCTGCATATATTGAGATTTCTTTCTCAGTTTCCTCGATATTTGTGATGTTTACCCCTTGCAATCCGAGTAGTTTTTCTGTAAAATATTTGTAGAGCATATTCGAGTCCTCCGTTCATGGTTTCTCGTCAATTCCATTTTAACGGATTTCTTCCAAATATGCTCTACTTTTTTAATTATTTTTTTAATTATTTTTCGTAGGCTCTATTTGGTTACCCCAACTTTTATTATAGAGCCTTTTTTTATCAGTTCTTATTCAAAAAAATACTTTTTTGTGTTGTTATATGAAATATCCTGAACGATTTTGCCGAGAAGCTTTATATCACGCACGATAAGTCCGCGCTCCGCCCAATCACCAAGGAGGTTGCATACAATTCTTCTGAAATACTCATGGCGGGTATAGCTTAAAAAGCTTCGTGAATCGGTCAGCATACCGATAAACTTCGACACAAGGCCGAGGTTTCCGATTGCGGTAAGGTGCTTCACTATTCCGTCAATCTGGTCATTAAACCACCACGCGCATCCAAACTGCATCTTACACTCAACACCGTGTCCGTTATAGCACGCAGAAAGCGTCATAAGTGCCTCGTTGTGAGCCGGGTTGAGGCTGTAGAGAACGGTTTTCGGCAACCTGTTCTCGGTTTCAAGCGTGTTAAGAAAATTGCGGAGCGGCTCCATAACCTTATCATCACGGATGGAGTCATATCCCATATCCGGTCCGAGGCGGTCAAACATCGGGCTGTTGTTATCACGCAGTGCGCCGATGTGAATCTGCATAACTATGTTGTTATCGTAATATCTGCGCGCAAGATGAAGAACGAGAGTTGTGCGGTAAACCGCAACCTCTTCGGGTGTCAGCTTCTCACCGCGCAATGCACGGAGAAGCGTTTCGTTTGCCGCAACTGCATCCTCTTCCCCGTATTCAACCGTATCAAGTGCGTGGTCCGTGATGCGGCAACCGTGAGCGATGAAGAAATCAAGACGTTTATCAAGCGCTTCGCATAAATCATTAAAACACTTTATTTCTATTCCCGCAACCTTTGAAAGCTCTGCTATATATCCGCAGAACTCGTGGCGGGTGATGTTCACCGCCTTATCCGGACGGAAGCTTGGAAGAACAGTTACGTCAAAGCTCTCGTCCGCGGCAAGCTGTTCGTGAAATTCAAGGCTGTCTATCGGATCATCCGTGGTGCAGATTATCTCAACATTTGAGTGCTTTATGATTCCGCGCACACCAAAGTCCTCGCGCGCAAGCACTGCGTTGCACTTATTCCAGATACGCTCTGCGCTCTCGGGGCAGAGCGGCTCGTTTACGCCGAAAAAGCGGTTAAGCTCAAGCTGAGTCCAGTGATACAGCGGATTTCCTATGCAATAGGGCAAAACCTCTGCCCACTTCATAAACTTTTCCTTGGGTGATGCGTCCCCCGTGACATACTTTTCCGGAATGCCGTATGTACGCATCGCACGCCACTTGTAATGGTCGCGGTCAAGCCACACATCGGTAATTGTTTTATAATGCTTATCCTCTGCTATCTGATGCGGATAGATATGGCAATGATAATCTATAACCGGCATCTTTTTCGCATATTTGTGATAAAGAATTCTCGCCGTTTTATTTTCCAACAAGAAATTCTCGTTCATAAACTTTTTCATAATGAGCCTGCGCCCCCTTGACAAATCTATAACATTATTATATTATCATTATATATGTCAAGACAAGCAACAATCCAATAAAAATACAACATTTCGATACACTTCACGGAGATGAGCATATGCAAATATACGTTATTGAAAAACTGAACGGCGATTTCCGCATTGACTTTTACAGCGGAACGGGTTTTGAGCAGGATCGGAGAACTCTTCATTCACACCCGTATCACGAGTTTTCTCTGATAAGCGACGGTGACGTCACCTATACATCGAATAAGTGCGTTGACCGCGTTGACAACGAGCACTGCTTTATCTTCTCAGCGGCATACCAGCTCCACAATCCTTACATAAATCAGGAGAAAAAATACGAAAGATACCAGATTATGTTTAACCCTGACTTCGTATCGTCCTTTCTGCCTGAATACAGCAGCATTTTTTCGCACTTTATGTCGCGCTCTGCGATATACCGCGTTCCCGACAAGACATACAGGCGTATGCTCACCATTATGGAAACCCTTTACGACAGATTTGAAAACGCCCCCGCCTCGCGCACAGGCTCACTTGAATCACGGCTTCTGGTGTCGGAGCTTATGCTCCTTGCAAACGATGTTGCCCGCAAAAACTTGGAAAGCGATATTCCCGCAACAGCAACATATATCGACGAAACGGTCAGCTATATCCGCGAGCATTACGCTGAGGATATAAAGCTCGATTTTCTTGCCTCAAAGTTTTTTGTCAGCTACGCGAAGTTCACGCGCGATTTCAAGCAGGCAGTGGGCATGACGGTAAACACCTTTATCACCCTCACGCGCGTTGAGGCCGCAAAGCCGCTTCTCGCGCAGGGTTATTCCGTTTCAAGCGTAGCATCTCTTGTGGGATATCCCGGCACAAGCTATTTTATAAAAATCTTCAAACGCTGCACGGGAATGACCCCGCTTAAATTTCAACAGGGAATATCATACAGATATTAAAAAGGTGCATTCACGCATCAGCTCTCTCCAAAGAGTGATGCATGAATGCACCTGAATATTTTTATTTCTTACTGATTACTTTTTATAGTGTACGTGCAGAAGCTCATGCGCACGGTCACCGATGACGTTTTCGTACAGCTCCGAAACAAGAGGGTTTTCTTCTGAGCGCCGGACACTGAGCAATCTGTCTGCTTCGTAAAGTCCCTTCGCTCTTTCCTTGCGTTCTTCGTGCATAACATAGGGCTGACCTGCGCCGCTTATGCAGCCTCCGGGGCAAGCCATAACCTCGATGAAGTCGAAATGCTCACCGGCTTGCATACGCTTGATGATGCTTTCTGCATTTGCGAGACCGCTGACAACTGCGATACGGAGAGTTTTATCTCCATATTCAAGTTCAAATTCCTTGATGCCTTCCATTCCGCGCTGTCCTTTGTTTGCAACGGCAAGAAGCTCTGAACGGGTTTTGCCGGAAGCAACGCGACGAAGCACCGCTTCGGTAACACCGCCGGTAACGCCGAAAATAACACCGGCACCGGAGATTGTTGCGAAAGGCATGTCGACAGCTTCAGGCTCAAGTGATTCAAACATAATACCTGATTCTTTGATCATACGGATAAGTCCGTTCGTCGTGATAACTGCATCAACATCGGGGCAACCGTCTGTCTTGAATTCATCGCGGGTTGCTTCCGATTTCTTTGCCGTACAGGGCATAATTGCAACGTGGAAGGTCTTTTCACCGTTCTTCTTTGCGCGATCCTTGAGCAGTGCCGCAAACATCTGCATCGGAGATTTGCAGGAAGATACATTGTCGAGAAGCTCGGGATGCTTGTTCTCGCAATATTTGACCCAACCGGGGCAGCAGGAGGTCATAAGCGGAAGTGTTCCTCCGTTTTCAAGGCGCTCGAGGAATTCGTTTGATTCTTCGATGACCGTGATGTCAGCGCTGAGTGATGTGTCATAAACCTCGTCGAAGCCCATAAGTCTGAGCGCAGCAACGATCTTGCCCATAACATTCTCACCGTCACGAACACCGAGCTCACGTCCCACCGCAACGCGGACTGCGGGAGCAATCTGGACGGTGGTCTTTATTTCGGGGTTATCAACCGCTTTCCAGACGGGGGAAATATGATTTTTAACGACGAGCGCCCCCGTCGGGCAGATAGCGACGCACTGACCGCAACCAACACAGGGAGATTCGGAAAGCGGCTTTCCGAAAGCTGTGCTGATGCTCATCTTGGAGCCGCGGAACGCAAAGTCGATAGCACCGACGTTCTGCAGCTCATGGCACACTCTGACGCAGTCGCCGCAGAGAATGCACTTTGAAGGATCCATAGATATTGAATCTGAGGATTCGTCCTTGGGACGGGCATTTCCCGAAGTGTTCGGGAAACGGACACCGTCGATGTTATATCTCATCGCAAGGTCCTGAAGCTTGCAACGGAGGTTGTTCTTGCAGGTTGTGCAATCATTGCAGTGGTTTGCGATAATAAGCTCAAGAATATTGCGGCGATAACGGCGTAAACGCTCCGTGTTGGTGCGTATGTTCATCCCCTCACGAGGGGGCGTGGAGCACGCAGCATCAAGACCGCCGCGTTCATTTTCTACCATACACATACGGCACGCACCGTAAACCGAGAGGTCGGAATGATAGCAGAAGGTAGGAAGCTTTATTCCTATTTTTCGGATAAGCTCCAAAAGATTTTTTTCGCCATTTATTTCAACGGGGATACCGTCTATTGTCATATACTTTTTATCTGCCATCGTCCTAATCCTCCTTTATAGCCTTAAACGGACATGCACCGACACAGCTTCCGCAGCGTATGCACTTTGAAAGATCAATCGTAAACGGTTCTTTCACCTTACCGGAAATTGCATCGACCGGGCACTGACGCGCACACTTTGAACAGCCCTTGCAAAGCTCCGGGTCTATTGTGATTCTCTTAAGCTTCTGGCATGCTCCCGCCGGACATCTCTTCTCGTAAATATGCGCTTCATATTCACTTCTGAAGTTCTTTATTGTGCTGATAATCGGATTCGGTGCTGATTTGCCCAGACCGCAAAGTGCCGTGTTGACAATCGTATCGGCAAGGTCCTCAAGAAGCTCAATATCGCCCTCACGACCTTCCCCTGCGACGATACGCTCGAGAATTTCAAGCATTCTCTTTGTACCCTCGCGGCACGGCACGCACTTTCCACAGGATTCGTTCTGTGTGAAATTCATAAAGAAGCGTGCAACCTCAACCATACAGGTTTTATCATCCATAACGACGAGACCACCCGAGCCGATCATAGCGCCGACTTTTTTCAGCGTATCAAAATCAAGCGGGAGATCAAGATGCTCTGCAGTGAGGCAAGCGCCGCTCGGTCCGCCTATCTGGACTGCCTTGAACTGCGCACCGTCACGCATACCTCCTCCGATATCAAAGATAATTTCGCGAAGCGTCGTTCCCATAGGAACTTCGATAAGACCTGTGTTCATAATATTTCCCGTAAGTGCAAATGCCTTTGTTCCGGGGCTTTTCTCTGTACCAATACCGAGATACCAGTCAGCACCCTTTGAAATGATAAGCGGAACATTTGCAAACGTTTCAACATTGTTGAGAACAGTGGGCTTGTCAAAAAGTCCGTGCTCTGTTGTGCGCGGAGGCTTAACACGCGGGAAGCCTCGTTTGCCCTCAATTGATGCAGTAAGCGCACTGCCCTCGCCGCAAACGAATGCGCCCGCGCCGCGGCTTATATGTAATTTGAAGGAAAACTCCGTTCCTAAAATATTATCTCCGAGAATGCCAAGCTCCTCCGCCTGAGCAATAGCAGTGCGAAGGCGTTCAACCGCGAGCGGATACTCTACGCGAACATAAATATACCCCTCACTTGCACCGGTTGCGATACCCGCAATAATCATACCCTCGATCATTCTGTGCGGGTCACCGCCCATGATGCTTCCGTCCATAAATGCACCGGGGTCACCCTCGTCACCATTACATACTACGTATTTCTGCGTAGCGTTCTGACAGCGAACCTGCTCCCACTTGCGACCTGCAGGGAAACCACCGCCTCCACGGCCACGGAGATTCGATTTTTTAATCTCATCTGTTATAGCTTCGGGAGACATATCAAACAACGCTTTTTCCAGAGCGGAGTATCCTCCGAGGGCGATATACTCGCGAATGGAATCTGCATTGATTGTGCCGCACTGGTCAAGAACGATATGCGTCTGATTCTTGTAGAACGGAACATCGCTGTGCTTTTTATATGTATTGCAACCGCACTTGTATGCAAGACGGTCAATGTGTTCGCCGCCGATGATAGTCTTTTCAATGATTTCTTCGCAATCGGAGAGCTGAACCTTTGTGTATAACCAACCCTCGGGATCTATACGAAGAAGCGGACCAATCTCACAGAAACCGTGACAACCGCTCTTTTTAAGGTCAATTGCGTCGCCGTGGGGATCTACCTCAAGGTCAACGGCAACGGAAAGACCGCGCTCGCCGAGAAGCTCCTTCAATCTGTCGTATATCTTCATGGAGCCGCCTGCAACGCAACCTGTACCTGCACAAACAATGATTCTTCTCGACTGAGCGGCATATGCCTTTGCATACTCTTCGCGAAGTGTCAGAAGTGCTTCTCTTGATTTAAGCATTTGCAAGTTCCTCCTTAAGCTTTTTGATGAGATCGGATGCCTTTTCGGGTGTCATTGCAGAATAAACATCGTCGTTCACCATAATGACGGGTGCAAGACCGCACGCACCGAGACAAGAAACGGTTTCAACAGTAAAGTTGAGGTCGTCTGTCGTATGCTTGTTTTCAGAAAGCCCAAGCTCCTGACGGAAACGCTCGAGTATCGGAAGAGAGTGGCGGACATGGCAAGCCGTGCCGTCGCATATTTTTATAACATATTTTCCCTTTGGCTCGAGCGAAAAGTTCTCATAAAACGTTGCGACACTGTAGATTCTTGCTTCGCTCATATCAAGCTTCTTTGCGAGATGCGGAAATACTTCCTGCGGAAGATAGCGATAATGCTCCTGAATTTCCTGCAATATGGCAATGACTGCTTGCTGCTTGCAATCGTGTGCATCGAGAATTTTGTCTACAATAGAAAAGTCAAAATTGTTACTCATAATATTGCTCCTTTTTTATTATCTCTTAACTGCCTTTTGAATGAGCGGTACTGCAATGAATGCAACAGCTCCGCCGATAAATGCCGTAAAGAACTGTGTTGTTCCGAACATGGCGGCAAGCTTTGCTGCCTGGGGTGCCGGAACAGAAACCAGCGGAAGCACAAGCTTCACAACACCAACGGTAAGCACTGCATATTTAAGTGCTGCCGCAACAATAACGGAAACCACCCAGCGCAAGGCGGAATTAAAGCTTCGGCTCATAATGAACGCATACACACCGACGAGCGTCGCATTACCGAGAGCAACAACAGGCAGTATCGGATAAATGGGTCCAATTCCGAAAAACTTCGCAAAAAACGGCGAAAGAAGCGCGATAATAAGCCCGGATTTCCAGCCGGCAAGAAGCGTCGCCGCAACAAGCACGAAGTTTACCAGGCTTCCCGTAACCATCTGCCCCAGACTTGCCGAAAGGCTCTGGAAGATAATAAGAAGCGCCAGAAACGCCGCCGTTAATGTTATAAATCTTACACCTTTGTTTTTCATATGTAATTTCTCCCATCTTCATTTTTCTGACATATTATAACACAAAATGCGGATAGTTTCAATAGTCGTATAAAAATAAGCTTCGCATGAAGCAAAGCTACATTAACCTCTTCCCTATTCACTATTACTTATTACTTTCCAAAAATCGACAATCTTTTAGAGAATAGGGAAGAAGGAATAGGTAATAAGTAAAATCGACATTCCTCTGTCGAAGAATGTCGATTTTTGGCAAGGCAGAACAATAATGATGTAGTTTAGTTTTTAATGAAATATCTCACTTTGTTCGATATGAAATAATTTACTCCGTAAATCGTGAAATAGAAAACTGAAGTTTTCTGTGAAATAAAATAAATCCTTTATCACACGCCGTAAGGCGTATTTCATATTGCGTAGCAATATTTCACGCACGAAGTGCATTTCACAAATCCTA
>JAFQVE010000201.1 GCA_017408185.1 Oscillospiraceae bacterium
TCCGTGACGGTATAGTCACCCATTTTGAGAGCCATTTTCGTCGCCATAACGGAGTTACAGCCATGAGCAATATTCGCAAACGGGCCTCCGTGGACAAACGCAGGTGTGCCTTCTAACGTCTGAACAAGATTAGGCTTGAGCGCATCCTTTAAAAGAGCTGTCATAGCACCATGTGCGTTTATCTCGCCGCATGTTACGGGTTTTCCGTCATAGGTATAACCGACAATAATTCTTGCCAGACGTGCCTTAAGGTCTGAAACAGAGCTTGCAAGGCACAGAACTGCCATAATTTCACTTGCAACGGTGATATCAAAGCCATCCTCGCGGGTTACTCCGTTTTTCGCGCCGCCAAGACCGATTGCAATGCTACGAAGCTCACGGTCGTTCATATCAACGCAACGACGCCATGTAATCTTATTCGGATCAATCCCGAGAGCGTTGCCCTGATGAATATGGTTATCAAGCATTGCGGCAAGAAGGTTATTTGCCGCACCTATTGCGTGAAAGTCTCCCGTAAAGTGAAGGTTTATATCTTCCATAGGAACAACCTGAGCGTATCCGCCGCCTGCCGCACCGCCCTTGAGACCGAAAACGGGACCGAGAGACGGTTCACGGAGAGCAACGGTGACATCCTTACCGATTCGTGCAAGGCCGTCAGCCAGACCGATTGTTGTGGTGGTCTTGCCCTCGCCCGCCGGAGTAGGCGTTATTGCCGTTACAAGAACAAGTCTACCGTCCTCACGCTTCGTTTCATTAAGAAGCGCAAGGTCGATTTTCGCTTTATATCTGCCGTACTGCTCAACATATTTTTCATCCACGTGAGCCTTTGCCGCAATTTCGCCTATAGGACGCATTTCGCAGCTCTGGGCTATTTCAATATCTGATTTGAATGCCATTTGTCATTCCTCCGGAAGGCTTATTTAAAGTACTTTACTGCAGACTCGAACATACGGATATCGTAATTACCCGGTACGTTTTTGTAAAGCCCACTGCCTTTACGCTCACTGTGTCCCATCTTGCCGAACACTCTGCCGTCAGGTGACGTGATACCCTCGATAGCATACATAGAATCGTTGGGATTAAAGTGAACATCGCTTGTTGCGTTACCGTCAAAGTCAACATACTGAGTTGCAATCTGACCGTTCTTTGCCAGTTCCTTGATAAGAGCTTCGTCTGCAAGGAAACGACCTTCGCCGTGAGAAATCGGAACAGTATATACATCCCCGACATTTGTGAGTGCAAGCCACGGTGACTTGTTTGATGCAACTCTTGTTCTTACAATTCTCGACTGGTGACGCGCTATTGTGTTAAATGTAAGAGTCGGACAATTTTCGTCTGTATCAATGATTTTGCCGTACGGAACAAGACCGAGCTTTATAAGAGCCTGGAAGCCGTTACAGATACCGCACATAAGACCGTCACGGTTGTCAAGAAGGTCGTGTACGCCTTCTTTTACCGCCGCATTGCGGAAGAATGCAGTTATGAACTTACCGCTTCCGTCAGGCTCGTCACCGCCGGAGAATCCTCCCGGAATAAATATCATCTGTGCAGTTTTAAGCTCATTTGCAAACTTTTCAACGCTCTCGCGAATGCTGTCGGAGGTGAGGTTTCTGATAACGATAATCTCAGGCTCAGCCCCTGCATCACGCATAGCCTTTGCGGAGTCAAACTCACAGTTCGTTCCCGGGAATGCCGGAATAAGAACCTTCGGCTTTGCGCACTTTACTGCCGGTGCTTTCCACTCAGTTGCCTTATATTCAAAGTTCTGCATAGGAGTTTTGCTATCGGGAATGTTACAGCTATATACGCTTTCAAGCTTATCCTCGTATACTCCGAGAAGCTCTGTAAGGCAGATGCTCTCTCCTCCGAGAGAAAGTGCGTTCTTGTCGGTTACAGTACCGATTAATGTTGCACCCGGGATATCCTCGATGGCTTCTACAACGAACGAAGCGTAGCTGTAGTCAAAGAGTTTTTCCACGGTTATACCGTCTGCAAAATCAACACCAAGACCGTTACCGAACGCCATCTTCATAATTGCTTCTGCAATTCCTCCGATACCCGGAGTGTAAGCGGCAACAATCTTTCCGCTTCTCATAAGAGCAGTTACGGTATCAAATACTTTGAGAAGTGATTCAGTCTTCGGGAGATTATTTTCATCAAACTCAGGAGAGATAAGGAAAACTTTGTTTCCTGCCTTTTTAAACTCCGGCGAAACAACATCGGATACCTTACCCGTAGTTACCGCAAAGGAAACAAGTGTGGGCGGAACATCAAGATTCTCAAACGAGCCGCTCATAGAGTCCTTACCGCCGATTGCTCCGATAGAGAGCTCCTTCTGTGCCTTGAACGCTCCAAGAAGAGCCGCAAGCGGCTTGCCCCAGCGTTTTGCATCACGGCCAAGTTTTTCAAAATATTCCTGGAATGTGAGATAAACATCGTTAAAGTCTGCGCCTGTTGCAATGAGCTTACATACAGACTCAACAACAGCCATATATGCGCCGTGATACGGGCTCTGCTCTGTGAGGAAGGGATTATAGCCCCAAGACATAAACGAGCAGTCATCCGTATGCTTCTTTTCAACGGAAATTTTCTGCACCATTGCCTGAATGGGAGTGAGCTGATTCTTTCCGCCAAACGGCATAAGAACCGTGCCTGCGCCGATAGTAGAGTCAAAACGCTCGGAAAGACCGCGCTTTGAGCAGATGTTGAGATCAGCTGCTATCTTCTTATAATTATCCGTAAATGAACCGGAAATCTTCTTGTCGGAAAGCGCCGGCTTTGCAACAGAAACGTCGATATGCTTTTCTGCGCCGTTGGAGTTTAAGAACTCACGGCTTATATCAACTATCTTCTTGCCGTTCCAATGCATTACAAGGCGCGGAAGCTCCGTAACAACCGCAACCGGGCAAGCCTGAAGATTTTCTTTATCAGCAAGCGCAAGGAATGCATCAACATCCTTTGCCTCAACAACAACTGCCATACGCTCCTGAGACTCGCTTATTGCAAGCTCTGTGCCGTCGAGACCGTCGTATTTCTTCGGAACTGCATTGAGATTAATCTCCAAACCGTCGGCAAGCTCACCGATTGCAACGGAAACACCGCCTGCACCAAAGTCGTTACAACGTTTGATCATCCGGCTTGCTTCTTCGTTTCTGAACAGGCGCTGAAGCTTTCTCTCCTCAGGCGCATTACCCTTCTGCACCTCTGCACCGCAGGTTTCAAGAGACTCTGCCGTGTGGGATTTTGAAGAACCTGTTGCGCCGCCGCAACCGTCACGCCCCGTGCTTCCGCCGAGAAGAATGACGATATCACCCGCCTCCGGGCGCTCACGACGTACATTTTTCTGCGGAGCTGCCGCAATAACTGCACCGATTTCCATACGCTTTGCAGCATAGCCATCGTGGAAGATTTCATCAACGATACCTGTTGCAAGACCTATCTGGTTACCGTAAGAAGAATATCCTGCAGCAGCAGTTGTTACAATCTTACGCTGAGGAAGCTTACCCTTTATCGTTTCGCTCACCGGCTTCAGCGGATCAGCCGCACCCGTTACGCGCATAGCGCCGTATACATACGAACGACCGGAAAGTGGGTCACGGATGGCACCTCCGATACAGGTTGCCGCACCTCCGAACGGTTCAATTTCTGTCGGGTGGTTATGAGTTTCGTTCTTAAAGAGGAGAAGCCACGGCTCTTTTTCGCCATCAACCTCAACCTCGATTTTAACCGTACAAGCATTAATCTCTTCCGACTCATCAAGCTTATTAAGCTTTCCGTTTGCACGAAGATGCTTTACGGCAATTGTCGCAAGATCCATAAGGCATATGGGCTTTGTTCTGCCGAGAGCGCGGCGTGTGTCTATATACTCATCATAGGTTTTCTGCAAAAGCTCATCCTCAAACTTGACACTGTCAATGGTTGTGAGGAAGGTTGTATGACGGCAGTGGTCAGACCAGTATGTATCTATCATACGGATTTCCGTAATGGTCGGATTTCTGCCTTCTGTTTTGAAGTAGCTCTGACAGAACTCAATATCGTCTGCATCCATTGCAAGACCGTATTCCGAAACAAAGCTTTCAAGACCTTTTCTGTCAAGCTCAATAAAGCCATCAAGAGTTTTTACCTCTGTTGGGATTTCGTACTCTGCCTTGAGAGTTTCCGGTTTTGCAAGGTCTGCTTCTCTTGACTCAACAGGGTTGATTACATATTTTTTAATCTCCGCAATATCTGCATCCGTAAGATTGCCGTACAATGCATAAAGCTTTGCCGTACGGATAAGCGGACGGTCACCCTGAGAGATTATCTGGATACACTGTGCCGCAGAATCGGCACGCTGGTCAAACTGCCCCGGAAGCGGTTCAACCGCAAAAACAGCTGCATCGCAAGAGCAAACATTAATATCTTCAGAAACTATATCAAGCTGCGGTTCTGAGAAAACGGTCTGCTTTGCATAGTTAAAAAGCTCCTCCGATATATTTTCCGCATCATAACGGTTTATAACGCGGACGTCTGTAAGGCTCTTTATCCCGAGAAGTGTTCTTGCATCTGAAAGAAGCGCACGCGCCTCGTTTGCAAGCTCTTTTTTCTTCTCTACATACACTCTGTATACCATACTTATTTTTCCTCCCTTGCACGAAGTGCCTTAGCACCGATATCACGGCGATAGTATGCACCTTCAAAGCTTATCTCCGAAACAAGCTTATATGCGCCTTCAATTGCGCTTTCAAGTGTATCCGCAATTTCCGTCGCACCAAGAACTCTTCCTCCGTTTGTGAGAAGCTTTCCGTCGGAAAGCGCGGCACCTGCAACATAAACCTTATCGGAAATTGCAGACGGAATTGTCATTTCAAATCCTTTATCGTACTTTTCCGGATATCCTTTTGATGCCATAATTACACAGCAGGCACTTTTATTGCTGAACTTAACCTCTGTATCAGAAAGCTTACCTTCCGTAACAGCTTTCATAACCGTAAGAAGATCGGATTCAAGAAGAGGAAGAACAACCTGAGTTTCAGGATCACCGAAGCGGCAGTTGTACTCAATAACCTTAGGACCGTTCGGAGTGAGCATAAGCCCGAAGTAAAGGCAACCCTTAAAGGTTCTTCCCTCGTTGTTCATCGCATTAATTGTGGGAAGGAATATAGTCTCCATACATTCCTTTGCAATCGCATCGGTATAATAAGGATTAGGAGCAACAGTTCCCATACCGCCGGTATTGAGCCCCGTATCATTATCTCCGATGCGCTTATGATCCATAGACGAAACCATCGGAACAACCACATTGCCGTCCGTGAATGCAAGGACGGAAACCTCGGGACCTGTGAGAAATTCTTCGATAACGATTGTCTCGCCGCTCTTTCCGAAGGCTTTATCCTGCATCATTGATTTTACAGCATCCATGGCAGCTTCTCTTGTTTCTGCGATTATAACGCCTTTGCCGAGTGCCAAGCCGTCCGCCTTTACAACGGTCGGAATCGGTGCGGTTTCAAGATACTTAAGCGCAGCATCCATATTATCGAACACTTCATACTGTGCTGTCGGAATGTTGTACTTTTTCATAAGATTTTTTGAAAAAACCTTACTGCCTTCGATTATCGCCGCATTTGCACGAGGACCGAAGCACGGGATTCCTTTTTCTTCAAGTGCGTCAACAGCACCGAGAACAAGCGGATCATCCGGTGCAACGATTGCATAGTCAATTTTATTCTCTACCGCAAAATCAACGATTGCAGGAATGTCTTTTGCGCCTATATCAACACAGGTTGCATCCCCCGCCATACCGCCGTTTCCGGGAAGAGCAAATATCTCGGTAACATCCTTATTAAGCTTGATTTTCTTTATGATGGCATGCTCTCTGCCGCCGCCACCTACTACCATAATTTTCATTGAAGCTTCCTCCGATTATCAATGGTGGAACAAGCGCATACCTGTAAATGCCATTGCAATACCGTGCTTATCGCAGCACTCGATGACGATATCATCACGTATAGAGCCACCCGGCTCTGCGATATACTTTACGCCGCTTGCAAACGCACGGTCGATGTTATCAGCAAACGGGAAGAACGCATCGGAACCAAGCGCCACACCGTCGATTGTATCAAGATATGCACGCATTTCTTCCGCTGTAAAGGGTTCAGGCTTGCGGGTGAAATACTTTTCCCAGTTGCCGTCCGCCGTTACGTCTTCCTCATTTTTATTGATATAACCGTCGATTACATTATCGCGGTCAGGTCTGCCGATATCTTCCCTGAACGGAAGATTGAGAACCTTTTCGTGCTGGCGCAAGAACCATGTATCTGCCTTTGTTCCCGCAAGACGTGTGCAGTGGATACGTGACTGCTGACCTGCGCCGACACCGATAGCCTGTCCGTCAACTGCATAGCAAACGGAATTTGACTGGGTATACTTAAGCGTGATAAGTGCCACGATGAGGTCACGGAGCGCCTCTTCGGGGATATCCTTATTTGCAGTTACTACATTGCCGAGAAGCTCACGGTTAATCTTGAAGTTGTTTCTTCCCTGCTCAAATGTAATACCGAAAACGTGCTTGTGCTCAACTTCCTGCGGAACATAGTCCGGATCAATCTTTACGATATTGTAGTTACCCTTGCGCTTCGTTTTGAGAATTTCAAGCGCTTCCGGCTCATATCCCGGAGCAATGACGCCGTCGGAAACCTCGCGCTTTATCATCTTTGCAGTTGTTACGTCACAGACATCGGAAAGCGCTACCCAATCGCCGAAGGAGCACATACGGTCTGTGCCTCTTGCTCTTGCATAAGCACAAGCGAGGGGTGACTCATCAAGACCTTCAACATCATCTACAAAGCAAGCGCGCTTAAGCTTATCCGAAAGCGGAATACCAACCGCTGCAGATGTGGGGCTTACGTGCTTGAAGGATGTTGCCGCCGGAAGCCCGAGAGCCTCCTTAAGCTCCTTTACAAGCTGCCATGAGTTGAACGCATCAAGGAAGTTTATAAAACCCGGACGACCGGAAAGAATCTCAATCGGAAGATCACTTCCGTCACTCATAAAGATTTTTGCGGGCTTTTGATTCGGGTTACAGCCATATTTAAGTTCAAATTCTTTCATTTTTAGTCTATCCCCTCTTATTTATTTTTGTTTATCATTCTGTTCTCTTCTTTTCCGCTTGCAAGGTCAGTATAACGGACGTAGAGAGAAATCTTGTTTTCTGCATCAAGTGCATTCCAGAGTGCATTTGTGAACTCATCAATATCATCAGGGATAATAACGCGCTCAGGCTCACCCTGGAATGTGGGAATCGGATTTCCGTCACATACATATGTATGAATGAAATGACCGAGACCTGCGATTGACGGATAGTCGTAGGTATAACGTGCGCAGGCAGAGCCCTTCTCATCAATGCTCTTGAGAATGCTCATTTCATATGAGAAGTCTCCGTCACAGAAGGTTGCCATACCGCTTATACGCGGAGTGAAATTCGGAGCATCCGGTTCAAATTCACGTGTGTTGAGAGCTTCGCGGAACCCCTTTCCTTCTTTGATAAAGTCATAAATTGTATCGGTCTGGTCGCCGTTTGTAACGATAAGCTTGTTTTCAAACTTACGGATTGCGGCGTAGATGATAAGGCTTGGGTCTTCCACCTTTGAAACATCAAACGGTTCTGTGAAAACTTCGCCGTTTTTCTCTGTAAATATACGGTTGCGGCTGTTTGCACTTCTTCCCATTATGAAATAAGCAGTGCAGGCTTTTTTGCCGTCAGCGCTCTTACCGATGACGATTCCGCGTCCTACATAGGAATTTCCTTCTACCTGCTTTACGATGTCATTTACTTCATATATATTCATATGTACATTCCTCTCAATTACTTTGAAATTAACCCGGCACAGACTTTCTCAACAGATGCCGGAAGTATTTTCCATTCGGCAAGACGCATAACACGCTTTTGGAGGGTCTCCGGCGTATCATCCTCACGGATGCTTACCGCCTTCTGCATTATTATCTTGCCACCGTCGGGAATTTCGTTTACAAAATGCACTGTTGCCCCGGTTACCTTAACCCCGTAAGAAAGCGCAGCTTCGTGAACACGGAGCCCGTAAAAGCCCTCTCCGCAGAAAGACGGGATAAGCGACGGATGAACGTTTATTATCCGCTCCGGATAACGCTTGGTGAACTCCTCGCTGAGAATTACCATAAATCCTGCAAGAACGATAATATCAATCTTTTTCTCATCAAGAAGCTTAATTATACCGGCTTCAAATGCAGACTGGCTTCCGAGCTGTTTTTTAGAAACAACCGCGGTTTCAATATCTGCTTTTTTGGCGCGTTCAAGAGCATATGCGCCCTCTTTGTTCGATATTACAAGCTCAATTTTTCCGCTTTTGATGATTCCCTTCTTCTCGGCATCAATAAGCGCCTGAAGATTGGTACCGCCGCCCGAAACAAGGACAGCTATACGTGCGCGGCTCATAAAATCACCTTTTCGTCAGACTTTACGATTTCGCCGATGACGTATGCATCCTCGCCGTTTGCGCGGAGGATTTCAAGTGCTTTGTCAACCTCTTCCTTCGGAACAACGATGCTCATACCTACACCCATATTGAAGGTGTTGAACATATCACGCTCGCTGATGTTACCGGTCTTTGCAATAAGATCAAAAACAGGAAGAATGCGGACTGCAGATTTATCAATCTTTGCGCCGAGTCCGTCCGGAATGCTTCTCGGAATATTCTCGTAGAAACCACCGCCGGTGATATGGGAAATGCCCTTAACGTTAACTTCTTCAAGAAGTGCAAGAACAGGCTTTACGTAAATCTTTGTCGGTGTAAGGAGAGTTTCGCCGATGCTCTTGCCGCCAAGCTCTTCGCAGGGTGCTGTGAGGTCTGCATTCTCAACATCGAAAACCTTACGAACAAGAGAGAAGCCGTTTGAATGTACGCCGCTTGACGGAAGCGCGATAACAACATCGCCGGCTTCCATCGTCTTGTTGTTGATTATCTTGGATTTATCAACAACGCCTGTGCAATAACCTGCAAGGTCATACTCATCAACAGGATAAAATCCCGGCATTTCTGCAGTTTCTCCGCCGATAAGTGCCGCGCCGGACTGAACACAGCCCTCTGCAACACCTTTCACTATATCGGCTATTTTCTCCGGAAAGTTTTTTCCGCAAGCGATATAGTCGAGGAAGAAAAGAGGCTTTGCTCCTGCGCAGATAATATCGTTCACACACATAGCGACACAGTCGATACCGACAGTGTCGTGTTTATCAAGAAGAAATGCCATTTTAAGCTTTGTTCCGACGCCGTCTGTTCCACTTACCAGAACAGGACGCGTCATTCCTGTAACATCAAGCTCAAAGAGCCCGCCAAAGCCGCCGACATCAGAGCAAACACCCTGCGTCATTGTCTTTGCAATGTGTTGTTTCATAAGTTCGACAGCACGATAGCCTGCGGTAATATCTACGCCTGCTGCTGCATAGCTGTCTGATTTTGACTGCATATTCATAATTAGTCTTCCTTTCCGTTCCAACAATATGTGCAGAGCTTACACGGTTCTATGCCGATGGACTCAAGAACTCCTTCGAGTGACTGAAAATCTATTGATGCAAGATGAAGCTCTTTTGCGATTGTTTCGCGAAGCTTCTTACCGCGCTCGGTCTCACCGTCGCTGTATTCTTCTATATGATTAAAGCCTTCTTCGCCCTCAAGCTCCATTATTGTTTTACGGGCGATAAGTTCCATTTCATTTGTAGCACGCGAGAAATTAAGGTACTTGCAACCATGCATAATCGGAGGGCAGGCAGAACGCATATGCACTTCCTTCGCTCCGTTATCATAAAGAAACTCAACGGTTTCACGAAGCTGAGTGCCGCGGACAACCGAATCATCAACAAACAAAAGGCTTTTATCCTGAATAAGCTCATGCACGGGAATTTGCTTCATCTTAGCAATTTTGCTGCGTTCCTTCTGCTGCGTCGGGATAAAGCTTCTTGACCATGTAGGCGTGTATTTTATGAACGCACGCGCGAAAGGTATACCACTTTCATTAGCATAGCCTATCGCATGGGGGGTTCCGGAATCCGGAACGCCTCCGACATAATCAATACCCTCAAGTTTGCCGTTTTTTCTGTCGTTGCGCGCCATAATTTCACCATTGCGGTAACGCATCATCTCAACGTTGACACCCTCGTAAGTAGAGGTCGGATAACCGTAGTAGCTCCACAAAAACGCGCACATATGCATTTCTTTTCCCGGCTCCGCAAGCTGTTCTACACCATCAAGCGTAATTTTTACAATTTCGCCGGGACCAAGCTCGCGCTCCGGAACATAGCCAAGCTTTGTATAGGCAAAGGCCTCAAATGACACGCAGAAGCCATCATCATTCTTACCTATCATAACGGGAATCCTGCCAACCTTATCACGGGCTGCGATGATTGAACCATCATCGCAGAGGATGAGAATTGACGCGGTTCCTTCTATCTTGCTTTGTGCAAACTTAATTCCTTCAACGAAATCCTTTTTTTGATTTATAAGGGCGGCAACAAGCTCGGTGTTGTTTACTCCGCCGCTTGTCATCGCATCAAAATGGCCGCCGAAATCAAGATATTCACGTATAAGCTCATCTGCATTATTGATAAGTCCGATAATACAGACAGCGTATGTACCGAAAACCGAGCGTATGAGGAGCGGCTGGGGATCGTAATCACTTATACAGCCGATTGCCGATGTCCCCTTCATATCCTCAAACACGTGCTCAAACTTCGTGCGAAACGGTGAATTCTGAATATTGTGAATCTCGCGCTGTAAGCCGATTTCTTCATCATATACCGCGATGCCGCCGCGGCGAGTTCCGAGGTGCGAATGGTAGTCCGTACCGAAAAACACATCGCCAAGAGCATCGTCACGGCTTATTGCGCCGAAAAAACCACCCATGTGTGCCTCCTAAACTTATTCGCCGAGAATGCGCTTCATCATCTCAACGTATGCATCCTCAACGTTGCCGAGGTCACGGCGGAAGCGGTCCTTATCAAGTTTCTCATGAGTTGTGCTGTCCCAGAAACGGCAGGTATCGGGAGAAATTTCATCAGCAAGAACGATTGTGCCGTCGGAAACCTTACCAAACTCAAGCTTGAAATCAACAAGGTCAACATTAAGCTTCTTAAAGAATTCCTTCATAACTGCATTGACCTTGAATGCCATATTCTTGATGGTCTCGATCTCTTCTTTTGTTGCAACGCCGAGAGCAAGCGCATGGTATTCATTGATAAGCGGATCTCCGAGATCGTCGTTCTTGTAGGAGAACTCAATCGTCGGCTCAGCAAAAACTATTCCCTCTTCAACACCGTAGCGCTTTGCAAAGGAGCCTGCGGAGATGTTTCTGATGATAACTTCAAGCGGAACGATAGATACCTTCTTAACAAGCGTTTCACGCTCGGAAAGCTCTTCTACAAAATGAGTGGGCACGCCTTCCTTCTCAAGAAGCTGCATCATAAAGTTCGTTACGCGATTGTTGATAGCACCCTTTCCTGCAATTGTTCCCTTCTTAAGACCGTTGAAAGCCGTTGCATCGTCCTTGTAGTCAACGAGGAGAACTTCGGGGTTATCTGTTGCGTAAACCTTTTTTGCCTTTCCTTCGTAAAGCATTTCTTTCTTTTCCATTTTATTTGACCTCCTGAAAATATTGGATTTTTTTACTTGATTAAACCTGATTAAACTTAATTGAACTCAGCAGAAATTTTTGCGTCTTTTTCAAGGACCTTTGCCGCATCTGCACGTCTCTTCGCATCGAGCTTTGCGGCAAGCTCTCTGTCTTCAACCGCAAGAATCTGGGCAGCTAAAAGCGCGGCATTTGCACCGCCGTCCACAGCCACGGTTGCGACCGGAATGCCGGTGGGCATCTGCACGGTAGAAAGAAGAGCATCAAGCCCGTCAAAATTTGAAGACTTACACGGAATGCCGATAACCGGGAGCGTGGTATTCGCCGCAACCGCACCCGCAAGATGAGCAGCCATCCCTGCAGCAGCAATAATTACACCAAACCCGTTATCACGAGCCGATACGGAAAATGCGCGGGCTTCCTCGGGTGTTCTGTGAGCAGAATATACATGTACCTCAAACGGAATACCGAGAGAAGACAACATATCTGTCGCTTTTTTTATAATAGGTAAGTCACTGTCGCTTCCCATTACAATGCCAACTTTTTTCATATGTATAAACCTCCTGAACAGACAGGGATATCCCCTGTTTATTTAGCAATAACAGCCGAAATGACAAAAAAGGGCGCACCTAACTCACCGGGGAGTTAAATGTGCCCAGACGGTCGGCAATCACGGGGAAACTCTCCCCCGAAAATTCTCTGCTTCCTGTGGTGCTCCACAAATCCGTCAGTTACAGAGAACTATATAAAATTATCGAGATAATTATAGCACATACATCGCATCAATGTCAAGGTTTGAACCTACTGTTTTTTTATTTCATCCGCCTCCTTCCCGTAGATCTTTTTTCTTTTGATTTTTATACATAAAAAATTAATAATAAATCCTGTTGCATTTATCGACATTTGACGTTATAATATATAAGTGTTTTTATGTTCAAAATTAAAACAAGCGAGGGGATTTTCTTGCAAAATTTTCTTTTTTCGGTAAACGCGGTTCTTCCGCTTTTTATTCTCATTACTTTGGGATGGTTTCTCACCCGCCTGAAGGTCTGGAACGGTGAATTTTTAAAAACCGCCAACGGAATTTCGTTCAACGTTCTTATCCCGACGATGCTTTTCTACAATATATATACATCCGATTTCCGCTCCGTTTTCGATGCGAAGCTTCTTGCGTTTGTTCTTTGTGCGGTTGCGATTGTTGTCGGAATTGCATTCGTTGTTGTTCCCATACTCACCCATGACAGAGCGCGCCAGGGAGTTATAATCCAGGCGCTTTTCCGGGGAAATTTCGCTCTGCTCGGTCTTCCGCTTTGTCAGGCGCTTGCAGGAGATGCCGGTGCACAGACAGCTTCTGTTTTTCTCGCTTTTCTTATTCCCGCTTTTAACGTACTCGCAACGGTTGTTCTCAGCGTTTACAGCAATGACAAGGTTGACTCCCCTGCTCAGATTATAAAAAAGATACTGAAAAACCCTCTCATCATCGGTTGTGTTCTCGGGCTTATTTTTTCAATATTCAAAATCCCGCTTCCCGAAATTGTCCTGAAGCCGGTTCGCGATCTGAAAAGCGTGGCAACCCCGTTTGCGCTTCTTGTTCTCGGCGGCGATTTCAAGTTTAAAAGCTTTGTTTCAAACTTGAAATATGTGCTCTCCACAGGTCTTGTGCGTTGTATCGCAATTCCGGCGCTTGCAATATTTGCCGCATACCTTTTAGGGTTCCGCGGAATTCACATCGCCCTTATTATAAGCACCTTCGGCACCCCTGTTGCAGTTTCAAGCACTGCAATGACATATAAAATGAACGGAGATTACGACCTTGCGTGTCAGCTGGTTGTCTTTACCACCCTGTTCTCTGCAATTTCGATAACTATGCTTGCGTTTGTTACAAAAACGCTCGGCATTTTATAAATCTATAATAAACACGGAGGAATATACCAATGAAGTTCAGAATTACTGCTACACTCTGCCTTGTCTGTATGATTTTCACGCTTTGCTCCTGCACAAGTGAACCGGAGGCTCTGTCGGGAGTTGCCCCATCATCGGTTGACGTTACCCCCACTCCGATTGCATCGGAAGGCGAATTTATGTATGACAGCCAGTTATCTCTCGCGGACTCCTTCAATCAGATGAACACGCTTCGCATTTCCGTGTGCGATGATATGTATTCTGCAGTTGTCGGATTTTCCGACGATTCAGCGTGGGTTCCGATTGCCGCAAGCAAATATGCGCTCGGAAGCGAGGAATTCCTTGCCGCATCCTATGTTATGGAGATGGAGCCGAGCATAACAGCCAAAAAGCTTATGCGCGAGGCCGGATTTAAGAACATTGAAATCTCACCGCTTGACCTTGAGAACACTTGGAAAATAACAGCAAACAAAGAGGAAAACGGAGCCGTTAACGAATACGAATACACAGTAATGTACGGTTCACAGTCTGACTCATACCGTTTCACTCTTTCGATAAACGGCGAGCCTGATATGATGCTTGCATCACGCCGAATCACCGGCGGTTATGCCGTTCAGGTGTGGGTTCCGGACGGTGAATACCACATTCTTGTTCAGGATATTCAGGAAGGCCGCTTCGGATATATTCCCAAGCAGCGCGATGCCGAGATTGATTTCCCCGAAAATGACATATACTACGACGACACTCTTGTGACAAACTCGTTCACCACAGAGGGTGCAGAATATACCTTCCTTCTTGCAAACAACATTCTCTATATTGCCAAAGACGGTTCTAACTACGCCATACCGTTGTCATAAAGTCGGAGGTTTACGGTTATGTTAAGAATAGGCTGCCATCTTTCATCTTCCAAAGGCTATCTTGCAATGGCGAAGACTGCAAAATCAATAGGCGCAAACACGTTTCAGTTTTTCACGAGAAACCCGCGCGGCGGTGCTGCAAAGCCCATTGATCCCAAGGATATTGCGGCGTTTCTTGAGTATTCTGAAGAAAACGACATTTCGCATATTCTGGCACACGCGCCCTACACTCTCAATGCCGCGGCAAAGGACGAGAGAATCCGCGAATTTGCTCTTATGACAATGCGCGATGATATGGAGCGCCTTGAGCATACGCCCGGAAGCATGTATAACTTTCACCCCGGCTCTCACGTCGGTCAGGGAACCCCGCGCGGAATCGAGCTTATCGTATCGCTTCTCGACGAAATAATCACGCCTTCTCAAAGCACAACGGTTCTTCTTGAAACCATGGCAGGAAAAGGCAGCGAGGTCGGCGGGAAGTTTGAGGAAATAGCCGAAATAATTTCGCGGGCGAAAAATCCCGGCAAGCTCGGCGTTTGCATGGACACCTGCCATATTTTTGACGGCGGTTATGATATCAAAGAAAGCCTTGACGCTGTTCTTGATGAGTTTGACCGGGTCATTGGTATCGACAAGCTTTATGCCGTTCATTTGAACGACAGTCTGCACGGATATGAAAGCCACAAGGACCGCCACGCAAAAATCGGCGAAGGCTTTTTGGGAACAGAAACCTTCCGCGCAGTTATCAACCACCCGAAGCTCCGCTCTCTCCCCTTTTTCCTTGAAACCCCGAACGAGCTTGACGGCTATCAGGCGGAAATTGCGCTGCTTAAAAGCCTTTACACAGAGTAAGCAGTTGCTTAAGGAGGACACTTTCTGATGAAATGGATAATTGCATCTGATATTCACGGCTCTGCCGAGTTTTGCAAAAAGCTTCTTGAAGCATACAATCGTGAGGGCGCCGAGCGGCTTCTCATTCTCGGAGATGTTCTTTATCACGGACCGAGAAACAATCTCCCGGGCGAATATAATCCCAAAGAGGTTATCTCTATGCTGAACCCCATGAAGGATCGCCTCCTCTGCGTGCGCGGAAATTGCGATACCGAGGTTGACCAGATGGTTCTTGATTTCCCGATAATGGCGGATTATGCAATTCTTACAGCCGGAGACCGGATGATCTATGCAACGCACGGACACAAATTCAACACATCAAACATTCCGCCTATGAAGCGCGGCGATGTACTTCTGCACGGACACACGCATATTCCGAAATGCGAAGAGTTCGGAGACGGACTGCTCTACTGCAACCCCGGTTCCGTATCTATCCCGAAGGACGGCTCCGAGCACAGCTATATGACGCTTGACGGAAACGTTCTTGAATGGAAAAGCCTTGACGGCAAGGTATATATGACGTATACGCTGTAAAGAAGAAGATAAGCGGTCGCATTTTGCAACCGCTTCAGACTGTCGAAAAAGTCCGGCAAAAACTGGGCTTTTTCTTGGTTTTATGGTATAATAGTATAGGTGATGAAAGATGATGCAGAAAAGCTACGAAAACAGATATCAAGTTGAAATGATAAGTATAGAGGACTTGGTTCCGCAAGAGCATTTGTTAAGACAAATAAGTGGAGCGGTAGATTTTTATAAAGCTTTTTACAGATGTAAAAGACGGTAAAAAACGAATATTAAGCAACGAATTGAGAAAAGCTAACAATAAAGAGAAAAAAGACAAGCATAAGCTTGTCTTTTTTAATAAACAGTAAAAAGAGAGCAAAAAGCCGTCACAATTGTGACGGCTCTGAGATGGTCCGAGTGACAGGAGTCGAACCTGCGGCCTCTTGAACCCCATTCAAGCGCGCTACCAAGCTGCGCTACACCCGGATTTCAACTTTGTTATTATAACATACATTAGCAAAAGTTTCAAGTGCTAATTTGATTTTTTTCGGAGGAATTTTGCGATATGACAATTTCTTTTATCCGCACCGTCATTCTATACCTTCTGATAAGCATTTCTCTTCGCGCCATGGGAAAACGCCAAGTCGGCGAACTATCCTCTGCAGAGCTTGTTATCACTCTGCTTTTTTCCGAGCTTGCCGCAATTCCAATGGGCAGCACAGACATTCCGTTGCTCTATGGAATTATCCCGATTCTTACTCTTCTTGCTTTAGAAATCCTTATCTCTTCCCTGTTTTTAAAGAACAGATGGGTACGCAAGTTGGCCGTAGGGCGCATAAGCATTTTAATAGAAAACGGAAAAATAAATCAGCTCGAGATGAAAAAACTACGCCTTACTCTCGATGAACTGCTTGAAGAACTGAGGCTCAAGAGCATAATAGATATTTCTACCGTGAAATATGCAATACTGGAATCTAACGGTGAGCTCAGCGTTTTCCAGTTCGGGCAGGAAATGCCCACTGTAAGAAAAGATTTAAACTTGAACAATGACAATACATCTCTGCCGCATATACTCATATCCGACGGCGTTCTTATTGACAGTGAAATGAAAAAAATGAACTTTGGAAAAAAGAAGCTGGAAAAAGA
>JAFQVE010000202.1 GCA_017408185.1 Oscillospiraceae bacterium
CTATCATCTCAATGTCGCCGCGTTCCATCATAGGAACACCCTTTTCTGCGTTTGCAACAGGAGGCACAAATGCCTGTATTTTGAATTCGGGATTATTCATTTGTGCAAGATTATTATAGTGATCGATTCTTAACTGAAGATGCGGCATAATAAACGTCCTGTCCGTGAGAACAAGCTCATCAAACGTCGACCCATTCATATTCACACAATCGGACGGCATAAGCTTTTCGTCTATCATTTTTTTATAGAATGTTACAACCTCAAGTGCGGTATCCTCAGTTGCACCCCAACGCCATTCTTCATCGTCAAAATCGTAATATGCAGCATATTGCCACCACTTATCAAACGATGAGCCGGGCAGGTCAAACACATAGTTAAAGCTTCTCGTGCTGTAAGGATAAGAATCCGGATAAAGTTTCTTCAATGTTTTACATACATCATAGAGCTCATCATATGTAGTAGGTGCTGAAAGATTATGCTTTTTGAAAATATCTTCGCGGTAAAGCCATGCACGCATACGCGTTCTTCCCTCACGTCCTGTTCCCGGACTGAAATACGTTTTTCCGTCAGCACGCTTACGGGTTTTAACAGCGACGTCATATTCTTCCTGTGAAAGAGAATCAAGCCAAGCGTTGTAGTTTGGCATATATTCTTCTAAATCCTCAAATGCGACAAGTCCCTCGCCTGCATATGCTGTATGCTGATTCATCACTTCAAACGATATAAGATCCGGAAGCTCTTCACGTGCCGCAAACATAAGCGGAAGCTTTGTCCCCAGATCTTTTGCCGGGATAGAACTAACATTAAGTGTTGCGCCAGATCCTTCGGACATATACTCCCAAATTTTCCAGTCTTCGCGGAATGGCCAGCTCGAACTCGAGGGAACAGCTATGGTTATAACGTCGTCCTTTGTAAGCGGCTCTGTCGGGTTCTGCCCGTCGAGGAAAGTTTGTCCGTTATTGCCATTTCCGCATGCGCAGAGTGCGAACAGCATAACAGTCGCAAGAGTCAGAGCGATAAGTTTTTTCATTGATTATTCCTCCTTGCATTTTATCCGTAGGGGGCGCACTTGCGTGTGCGCCCGTTTCACGAACGAAACATATATCGTCACCTACGAATTTATACATTTATTTTACATAGTCAAGTATTCTTTTGATAAGCACTGCAACTTCTGCACGGGTTGTGTAGTCGGTCGGGGCGATTTTTCCGCTCTTTCCGTTTACAAGACCGCTTGTTATAAGTGCTTTTACTGCATCCTCAGCATAATCTGCAACATTTGCGAAATCCTCATAGGAAACATCTGCAATATCAAGTTCTATGCCAAGTTTGGTAAGTGCGCGGAAAACTATCACCATCATATCCTGGCGTGTTATTGTATTTCTCGGTGCATACTTATTATCACCTATACCGTTTACAATGCCTGTATTACGTGCAATTGCAAGTTCTTTTGCAAAGTAATCAGCATCAAGAACATCTGCAAAGTTCTCTGTATTCTCGCTATCAAGCTTAAATGCACGAACACGGAGAATTGCA
>JAFQVE010000203.1 GCA_017408185.1 Oscillospiraceae bacterium
AAAATATGATATGAAGGACAAAACGATTATAACCTCGTTTGATTTTGAATCAGTCTGCGATATGCGCGAATATGCGCCGGAGTTCACTGCAGGCTTCCTTGCAAAAGAGGTGCCGGATGAGCTGCTTTCGGAAATGAAAAAACGGGGCATCAGCGAAATCTGCCCGAGAGCAACCCTTGTAAACGAAGAGAATGTCAGAAAATGGCATTATGAAGGCTTCAATGTCCGTGCGTGGGGAGTCTCAAATGAGGAGCTTATGAAAAACGTATATGAAGCGGGAGCGGACGGGATGACGGTAAATTTCCCCGATAAGCTCGCTGAATATATAAAAATCAACAGAGATATGGAGGAAGAAAAATGAAAAAAGTATTATCAGTTTTACTTGCATTAACAATGATTCTGGCAATGATGCCAACAACCTTCGCGGCAGATGGCGATGCAGCTGCAATCTCATATGATTTCACATCTGCATCAAGAAATCAGACAAGTGTAGCATATATTGAGAGACACACCGGTTCCATACACGCCTCATTCGCTGATTACCCGGAGAATGACACGGATGCAAAGGATCAATGGTTTGTCCTCGGAAACAACCTGAATTACTCCGGAAGTAACAGCTCGCATCCGTGGTTGAGAATAAACAAAGATGGTGGACATATTTACACAAAAAGCGGAACAAATGTATGGCCTTCAAGCACGGTTGGCGACACAACTGTTGGCGAGGGGTGGCTGGCTTTCCAGATATATGTCCCCACAGCCGGTGTATATGACCTTTCGATAACTGCCGGTGGAAGCTTTAGCGATGCATCCAAAAGTGCAGATATATACCTCGGAAAGGTAACAGACACATTAAATAAAGAGTATTTCACAAGCGAAGCTGTTGTCGGAACAAAAAGGGCGTTGACGGCAGGTAGTGATAAAAATCTATATACTGATGTAACGGCTACCGCAGCTACTGACAGAATCAGAGAAGGGGCAAAGAAGTTTTCCGAGCTCGGTGTTCCAGAGGGCTATCTCAAAGCAAGCGGAATAAGCCTTAATTATGCTGAAACAACCGAGGTTAACCTGAAAAGTCAGCTCGTTGCGGAAGAGGCAGGCGACTACATCCTGTTGCTTCGCAACAATGAAACCAATACAAGATTGACTCTTGGCTATTTCACCCTCACTCCTGCAAAGCTTGACAAGACACATGAGTATATATTCAATCGGTCAGTGCTTGCAGAAGATAACGAAAATAACAAATCTTTAGCGACAAACGACTATAAGATGTTCTATGCACCGGAAGGTGAAACGAGGCTTACCGGCAACTATCTTGACAGTTATGATAATGTAGACAAAAGTCTTACGGATGAATGGTGCGTAAGCCTGCTTGGCGGCACTATCGGTTTGAATAACTCAAGTTACAGAAAAGCTATGTCAAGTCTTTCAGCAACCGGTCTTGATATGGCAACAAGAAAGGATTATGCAAACTCGCAAAATGCCACAGCTCGCTTTGTTTTACAGCTCAATGTGAAGTATGACGGTATATACAATATCACCGCCGAGGTCAAAGCGTTTGCGTATGGCACTGATGCAAATGTGTATATGATTAAGAAATCCGATGTTACGGAAATCACTCCTGATATACTCAAAGGTTATAAAATTATCGGAAGAGCCGGAAACGTCGCCGGAAGACCGGATGAAGATATCGGAGCGGTAGATCTTACTGCAGGCGATTGGTATATAGTTTTCGACTTCAACACCACAAATCAGACACAAACATCAAGTTCTGCAAGACAGATTTTCGAACTTGCAAAATTAACCTTCACCGAGACAGATTCTCTGCCGGAAACGGATGTAATCCCTGAAGCGACAGAAAATGTAGCGCCAATCAGCTTTTCTGCAACAACAAACATTCCGGATATTGCAAAGGTTACGGTAAACGGAAATGAAGGAAACCTTGCAATTCTTAACCCATCAAGAGGTGCAGAGCTTTCCGTTTCAGCACCGGAAGTTTCGGGCTATAAGTTTATAGGCTGGAAGGCAGGTACTGCAAATGAAGCCGGCAACGGCGAACTTGCAAACACAGCAAAGTTTGTAAAAGACCTTGAACAGGAAGACATCTTCACGGTATATACAAGCACCTTCCTCACCGCGGTTTACGAAGAGCTTGCTCCTGCAGATGATGCAGCACAGATAGTTGAATTCTGGAATCTTGACGGCTCATATCTCGGACAGAAAACTGTTGATAAAATTGAAGAAGAAGGCGGACTTCCAACAACCTCACTCATCGGTCATACCTTTAACGGCTGGTTTACGGCAGAGGATGTTGCACTTGACATTGCCCGGATCGTCGAAAAGGTAACTCACGCAGTTGCAAGCTACACTGCAGATACAGCAGTTAATAGTAATTACGTAAGAGTAAATGGTGAGGATCAAGAGACTGCGGTAGCTTATGGCACAGAGATAGAGTGTGTAGATATAAATCCGTCAAAGGTAACTCATTGGCTTCGCGACGGTAAGGTGGTTTCTTACGACCAGACGTATAAGTATTACGTCTGGGATATGACAAACATCGCATCATCATACGCTCCGATAGAGAAAAAGCCGCTTGTTGTGCTTGACGGAGAGACTGTTTCTGGCGCATATATGATAGAGTATGACAAGGGTAATGCAGATGCTATAGTCGAGGTTGGCATCCTCTTCGGTACAGGCACACCGACAGTTGAATCAAAGTCTGAAATCTTCAAGTCACAGCGCGGTGACAACCACGGTCAGTTCGCGGCAAAGCCGACAGACAGCAGCTATACCGCCCGCGGATATATGATTTATGAAGAGAACGGCTCTTACAAAGTGATTTATTCAGAATAATAATACAAAACAAGGGGAGGCTGGACGACGTTCATTCTCCCTGTTCGCCCCTAAGGAGGAAAGAACATGAAGTTAAAAAAAGTATTATCACTAATACTAAGCATATGTATGCTTATATCCCTTCTTCCGGCTACTGTTCTGTTTGTTGAGGCGGAAGCACCGGAAGGAACGATAGCCTATGATTTCACATCTGCATCGAGAAATCAGAGCGCTGTAGCATATGTTGAAAGAAACACCGGTTCCATACTTCCTGCATTTGCCGATTACCCGGAAAATGACACGGATGCAAAGGATCAATGGTTTATCCTCGGAAACAACCTGAATTACTCCGGAAGCAACAGCTCGCATCCGTGGTTGAGAATAAGCAACGGCGGACATATTTACACAAAAAGCGGAACAAATGTATGGCCGTCAAGCACGGTTGGTGATACAACCGTCGGCGAGGGGTGGCTTGCTTTCCAGATATATGTCCCCACAGCCGGTGTATATGACTTGTCGATAACTGCCGGTGGAAGCATCACCTCGGCATCCAAGAGCGCAGATATATACCTCGGAAAGGCAACGGATACATTAAACAAAGCATATTTCACAAGCAACGCTGTTGTCGGAACAAAAAAGGCATTGACAGCAGGTACTGATACAAACCCATATACCAACGAAGTATGCAGTGATAAAACAAATAGAATCAGAGAAGGCGCAAAGAAGTTCTCTGAGCTCGGTGTTCCAGAGAGCTATCTCAAAGCAAGCGGAATAAGCCTTGATTATGCCGAAACAACCGAGGTTAACCTGAACAGCCAGCTTGTTGCGGAAGAGGCAGGCGATTATATCCTGTTGCTTCGCAACAATGAAACCGATACAAGGTTGACTCTCGGCTATTTCACCCTCACCCCCGTGGAAGGCAGCATTCCGGATGCGTCACAGGACACAACCTTTGTTTTCAGCCAGGCTTCTCATAACGCTTCAAGCAACAAGCTTGAAACACGCGCAGGTGTGCCCGAAGGAAGTTGCTTAAAGTATCCCGAAAGCTCAACAAATCCCGGTGATATGTGGGCGTATCTCGGAACAAATGTTCCGTCCTCGGGAACAAAATCAAGTGCGTATTTTGCGCTCATAAACAATACAGATCCAAGTTATGTTTTAAGCGGGCTTCTTCCGTATGACGGCTGGCTTGCGTTTAAGGTACTTGTTCCGAAAAGCGGAAGTTACTCTGTTTCGGGAACTGCTTTAGGAAGAGCAGATACTTCCAAAAAGCAGGAGATGTATTTAATTCCGGCAGATGCGGCTCTTTCAGGTGGAAAGCCTGCAGAAGAAACCTTTGCGCGTCCAAAATCCGGCGGTATTTACGGTACCGTTGCGCTGAATGATGCCGGAGATAAATACGTAAGAGCCGGTGCATTGAGCTTTAGTGAGCTTGGAATCAGTGATAATTATCTTATCAGCACATCGGATATAAGCGCCAAAGAAAACAACGTTATTGTCGATATTGAAACGGCACGCGGAGTTGAGCTTAAAAAGGGCGAATATGTTCTTGTTCTCCGCGAAGCAGACTCTTCTGTCACTTCTGCAGCAAAAAGACTCAGCATAGCATCGTTTACGCTCTCGCCGATGATTGTTGTGAGCGTGGATTCTGCCGCGGTTGTGGATGAAACAACACCGAAGCTTTCGGCATATGTGTACGGTATGGATGGAATGCTCGTTCCGGATGCCGAGGTTACATACACAACCTCTGATACGGATATTATTTCGATCAACGGAAATATCATCACGCCGCTTGATCGCGGAACGGCAACGATTACCGCAAAAGCAACTGTTGGCGGAAAGGTGTTTTCTTCTGAATATACGCTTCCGGTGACTGTTCCTGCGGTGGGCGCGTTCAGTCAGGTAGGTGTTTCCGTTGACGGAGGATATTCCCTTCCGGCATATGCAACAAGACGCGTGGATATTACCCTTCAGGATAAATACGGAACCGTTATAGAAGAGTTTACGGAAGAACCCAGTCTTCGCGTTTGGTATGAAAACGGCGATAGCGCCGTTGACGGAATAGAAGAGAACGGGCAGTGGTATATAACCGCGCCGTCAGATGTTGAAAGCATCAGGCTCTTCGCCGAGGTAACGTATAAGGGCGACACAAAAACAGGCACCTCTGAAATAACAGTTGTAAATACAGATAATGACAAGCATGTTATCATTGATTTTCAAAATCAGCCGATAACGGATGTGTATGACGCAACGCTCGAGGAACACGGCTGGAGATTTGTTTCCTGGGACATATCAAGTAAAGGAACGATAAATCTCAACCTTGGCGGACTTACAGTAACTCCGCGAAAGATAGGAAAAGGTGTTATAGAGGTTAAAATTCCGCGCTCTGGATATTATTCAATTTCCATTGCCGGAAGTGCGAACGGCGTAAATTCTGCCGAGGACGTTGATGTCTATTTCGATGGTGTATATGCCGGAGATTACTGCTTCTATAAGAATGTGACGTCACAAACTATCCTGCCGTCAACCTACCGAACCTTCTATATAGAGGCAGGAACGCACACTTTAACGTTTGACTGTCAGCCGAACTCACTTATGATAGAAAATCCGATTACGGGTGAGCTGGTGGCAGCAAACACAGCCTCTCGCTTCGGTCAGCCATACAAGTCCATTGCATTCTTTGCTGAGGAGGGAATGCCTGCGATATCGGCGCTTGCTCCGGCAGAGGAAAGCTATGAGGTAAACAAGGGCGAAAGCACATCTTTGTCAGGCAACGTGCTTTTTGAAAACGGAGTGCTGCACGAGATTATGCCTGCGCTTCCCGGTGCTTCTCAGGACTATTCGCTCGCATATGAGCTTATAGACGGCGACGATTATATAGACCTTGCTGCGGACGGCACGGTTATGGGAAAGGCTGTCGGTACGGCGCATGTTAAAATGGCGCTTACGGACAACACAGGTGAGAGCTTTGGTAAAACGTGGACAGAAACTGTGGCAGTTAATGTACGCGATTATTCGAAGCTTTCCGGTATTGAAATAACCGGAGACAGCTTTGTTATGCGTCCCGGCGAGCGGGAGAGCATCACGCTCGGAGTGAAGGCGGTAACGCTCGGAGGAGACGACTTCGGAGATGTTGTATGGGATGAAATTACGTGGACATACGATGAAAACGAAGAAAATGTAAGCTTTTCCGAAAATGGCGGAATGCTGTCGGCTTCAATCGGGCAAAATGCCGAAGAAGGCGTATATCCTGTTTCGATTGCCGCAACACTTGACGGCGTTTCGTATGAAGCGGTGGCAGATATTACCGTAACACACGGTAAGGCAGGTCGCACTTATTATACAAAAGAACGTGTTGCCATTGCACAGGAGAACATAAAGAAATATGATTGGGCAAAGAAAGAAAAGGATGCGGCAATCAAGGCGGCTGAAGAATATGTCGCTCTTGGTATGGACGGAATATGGAATCTTCTCATCGGCGAGGGCATTCCGCGCGCAATCCGCATAAGCCGCCGCGGAGATAAGGAAACAACCTACATCTGCCGTTACTGCGGAAAAAAGGTTGCGGAAAGCGGATATCCGTGGGTAATAAATCCGTTGAATAAACCATGGAAGATTTCGTGCCCGGAATGCAAAAGAGACTTCCCTTCAAATGACTTTGCTTCTCTCTATGAGCTTGGACTCAACGCCAGAGGAACGTATGACCGCTTCCTCGCGCTTTCGCGTCATCACAATATGATTTACCATCCGGCTGAGTTTGAGGAAAACCGTGATTTCGTATGCGAATGCGAAAAGCCGGAGATGATGGACCCGACAGGGACGACTGCGTTTTTCGACCAATATGGCACACAGCTTACCAACTGGTATAAATACTATGGCTACGGTCAAGGATATCTTAAAAATGATATGTATACCGATCTCTATACCGAAGGCAAAGAGCTTAACGGGATAGATCCGTATAGGTATAACGGAGATATTAACGCAGACGGAATGCCTGACCGTGAAGTATATAACCTCGTCGGCGGATATGATGATGTAAAGAGCGGTATGCTCTGGTGTGTCGATGACGGCTGGGGTTATGCACCGGGTAATGCATATGCAGCAGGTAATACGGTATCTGATTTGTGGACGTTTATTGCACATTACAGTCACAACGGCTTCTGGTTTGCAGGCTCGAATGTAGCTGCGAATGCGCTTGAAGCGCTCAGGCTCGCATATATCTACACAGGCGATGAGAAGTATGGACAAATCGGTGCGGTTATGATTGACCGCATGGCTGATTTGTATCCCGAATACAGCGCAAACGAGTGGGTGGACAGCACAGGAGAAAAGCGCAACTGGAACAGCCTGAGATATACCTTCTCCGACGGCTCGTTCAATACGGGAAAAATCTCAAATGACATCTGGGATTGCGGAATTGGAAACGCGCTTGTTCTTGCCTATGATGCGTTCTGGCCGATGTATGATGATCCCGAGGTGCAGAGCTTCCTTGCAGAAAAAGAGGCAGAGTACCCCGGAATAAATGAACATCCAGTGACGGGAGAAGCAAGGCTTCCTAAAACTTCAAACAAGAATATCCGTGATAATATAGAGCGCGATCTTGTTTACGAAATATACAATGCGGTGCTTTCTCATGATATAAACGGAAACTTCGGAGCGCATCAGCGGACACTGGCAGCCGCGGCGGTAATTTATGACCGTGAGCCGTATTCACGCGAGATGATAGACTGGTTGTTCGCAGAAAGCAAAGTAAATTCATCAACTGCGGGCAAAACCTTCAATACGGGCGGTGAACTCCTTTATAAGATAGTAAACGAGGTTTCGCGTGACGGTCAGGGCACAGAGTCATCCTCGTCCTACAATTACGGTTGGATTGAGGATACCGTGGATGTGGCAACGGCGCTTGCCCTGTATAAGGGTGAGATAACCGAAAAGGAAAACCTCTGGCGCAATCCAAAGTATATCACGATGCTTACCTGTTATAATGATATGATTGACCTGCACCGCGGAACGCAGTCTATAGGCGACCAGGGAATTATGGGTTCATACCGCGTTATGCCATCGGATACAAACATCATTGCCGAGGCGTATAAGCAAGTGGGTATATACATAAAAGAGCTTAAAGAAAGCCTTAAGACGATTGATGAAGAGAATAAAGCAGAGCTTCAGGAGAAGATTGGCGGATATGAGAAGGTAAGGACAGAGCTTGCACAGCTTCTTTATGAGATTGCCATAAAGGGAAAGAACTTTGCACTTGAGGATTTGCATTATGATATCTTCACAAAAAATCCCGATAGCCTTTATGACGATATCGAAAAAGAAATTGCTGCAAATGGCGAATACGACTATGACAGAAGTTCTATGATGACGGGCTACGGCTTTGCATCTCTCCGCGGCGGTGCGCTTTATAACAACGTTTCTGGAACAAGTACCATCAAAGATACCACACGTGACTTCTGGATGTACTTCGGAGGAGCTTTGTCGCACTCGCACCGTGACTTTTTAAATCTCGGTATTGACGCATACGGTGTTTCTATTTCATCCGATAACGGATACCCCGAGCAGACAGGCTCATATCCGAGCCGTCATCAGTGGACGAACGTTACGCTTTCGCACAACACGGTTGTCATAAACGAAACAAGCTCGGTAAAGCCCGAGAATCCGGCAAAGCCGCTCCACTTTGACAATAAGGACACGCGCGTCCGCCTTATGGATGTTGACGGCAGTGCAACCTATCGGACGGCTGATGATTACCGCAGAACCGTAATGATGATAGACTACGACGATGAAATATCTTACGGCGTAGACTTTTTCAAGGTTCTCGGCGGAGAAGATCATATCTGGTCCTTCCACGCATCAAGCAATACTGTCAGTGAAGTGAAAGGGCTTGACAGCATTGAACATCAGACCGACGACAACACGGCAACAGGAAATTATGTCGGCACGTATGCCGGACGTGATGTACGCTTCGGAAATGACCCTTGGACAAATCCGTCAAGTCAGTATGTTCCGCTTCAGTACCCTTCAGGTTATACCTGGCTTGAAAAAATCCGCAAGGACAATGACCCGGATATAAACTTCTCGGTTGATTATAAGATTGCCGATGTTCAGAAGCTTTCCAGAAACAACTCCAATCTTATGGATATCCACCTTAAGGTTACAACAGCAAATGACTGGACTGCCGACGAGGTAACTCTTGCACAGAGCGTGCCGTCGCGGCGTGAAGGTTGGGATAAGGTTATAAACAGATTTGAGTATATGCTTGTCCGCCGCAAGGCAAAGGCTGACGAAAAGCTCGATACTCTCTATACAACGGTTTTTGAACCATATAATAAGACTCCGTACATAAAGAGTATTGACCGCATTGAAATGGTTCCGTCAAACGGTGAAAATCTCGGCACCGATAAGGCGGCGGCAGTCAGAGTTGAGCTTGTTGACGGCAGGGTTGATTATGTAATGTACGCCACAAGAAAGGATATTGCATACACAATAACCGATACAACCATCGGAACCGATACCGAAGGCTACAGCTTCCCGTTCTCGGGATTTGCAGGCGTATGGACTGTTAAGGCTGTTGAAGGTAAGCTTGAAAACATTTACAGCTACCTCCACGATGGAACGGTTATAGGTGTTGATACGGATAAGCATACGGATGAAATAACCGGAACTGTAACATGGCATACAAAGGGACTCTCTATTGTGAATAAAGCACAGGTAGAGTTTGACGAGCCTGTTAATGAAGCGTTGCTTGAAAAACTCGGCAACGAAGATACAAGTCTTTCGGGACGCATTTTCGTCGGTGAGACCACAGCTCCCGGAAACGCCGCATTCATAATAGAAGATGCCGAAATCTCCGAGGATGGAAAAACAGCAATACTGAGCTTCGGAAATGTAACGCTTGTCGATTCGTATGACAGCTATGAGGATGACACATATAACTATATTATCAATGATGGAATGCGTTTTGCAATTCCGATGTCGTATGAGGATGACCAAGCACCTGAATTTGCTGAAATTGGTGCGATTAGCACTACGGCAGGAAGCTCGCTGAATGTTATGGTGAGAGCAACAAGCCAGTTGCCTGACGGAAAGATAACCTATGAATCCCGCTCGCTTCCGAGAGGAGCACGCTTGGATGAAAGCGGGGATTTTACATGGAAACCGACGTCTTCACAGATAGGAGAAAACCTTGTTGCAGTGGACGCAATAGATTCTTTGGGAAGAAGGAGTACATTATACTTCACAATCATGGTCTATGGTTCAACAACAGGCGGCGGTGGAGAAACAACGACTCCGACAACTCCGGATGTCCCGACCACACCACCAACATCTTCCGGCGGTAGCGGCGGCGGAACTGCTCCGACTCCGTCAGATGATAAAACCGATGATAAAACCGATGATAAAAACGATGTAGGGACCGGCCTCCCGGACGGTCCGTCAAAGGATGACGGCGAGACTTCAAACGTGCGTTTCGTTGACCTTGGTGCTCACGCTTGGGCATCTGATGCAATCAACGCACTTGCGAATGACGGTATAATCAAGGGAACATCCGATACCACCTTCTCCCCTGCCGCAAATATCACTCGCGCAGACTTTGCAATTCTCCTTGTCCGTGCATTCAAGCTTGAATCAGACGATGAAGAGAACTTTGCAGACGTAGCATCAAGTGACTACTATGCAAAAGAACTTGCAATTGCGCGTAACACAGGCATTGTGAATGGTATCGGTGATAACAAGTACGCACCGAGAAATACAATAACCCGTCAGGATATGATGGTGATAGTTTACCGTGCACTAAATAGCCTTCCCCTTGAGGGGAAGGTGGCGCCGAAGGCGACGGATGAGGTGTCAGCTCCCGACTTAGACACTGTCTCCGACTATGCCCGTGAAGCAGTCTCTGCACTTGTCAACGCAGGTCTGGTAAACGGAAAGAGCGGCAAAATCGCCCCGACCGATTACACAACACGTGCAGAAGTTGCAGTGCTGATTAAGCGAATTTTAGACTACACAAAGTAAACAAAAGCAAAAACACAGGATGAGAGAAGAACAATCT
>JAFQVE010000025.1 GCA_017408185.1 Oscillospiraceae bacterium
CCGAACGAAGGTGAGGCGGATGAGGTGGAAATAACCCACCCCGACTTCACCACCGTCGCATCTTACGCAAAAGACGCCGTCTCTGCACTCATCGGCGCAGGACTCGTCAACGGTAAGAACAACCTCATTGCCCCTCTTGAATATACAACAAGAGCAGAGATTGCAGTGCTGCTGAAACGGGTACTCGACTATATAAAATAATTTTGCATTTTGCACTTTGCATTCTGCATTTAATAAGCTCGCGCAGAGGTTGCAGTGCTTCTCAAACGCATTTTAGATTATGTAAAGTAAAACCCTTCTTTGATTTTCGGAAAATTCCCGAAGAGGATCTTACTTTCTTGTTTCGCCAAGAAAGTAAGCAAAGAACGCGAAAAAGGGGAGAACTCGCGCGCCCACTCCCGTGGCGCGAAGGAAACCTCCCCTTTTAACCCCTCCGCACGCAACGACGAAAAGCAGTACGTGGAATAGGGTGTGTAGGGGCACTGTTACACACCACACGGAAGGATAACGTTTCGGCATGGTATGCCGCCTTAAGCGCCAAGCGGAAATAAATTACAGCGAAATTATGCATACGGGGATGCGCGGAAAACGCAGTTTTCCATTTAGCATCGACGGCATAATGAGCGCGATAATTTATCCGGTGCGCGCACAGCGGCAAAAGCGTGGAGGGTTCCAAAGGGAACTGAGCAAAGTTCCCTTTGAGGAATGCACGTCCCGGCAACCGGGGCAAAAACGGTTAACACACTTATGTGTTGATAATAAAAAAACAAAAAACTGGAGGAAAAATCATGAAAAGAATTATTTCAAAGAGATTCTTGTCCCTGGCACTGGCAATTATTATGGTTGCCGCCCTTATCCCCGGAAGCGCCTTCGCAGCAGAAGGTGATGCATCTCATGTGGAAACATATAATTTAAATTACACAGCTTTGGGAAAAGATGCAAACGTTAATCTTTCGACTGTTGATGACTATGGAACTCACGGATGGAAGTTTTTTGGATACACTGATGGTATTCAAGAGAACGACGTGAAAGGAGCACGTGTCGGAATAGTCACAAGTGAGGATGAGCGCGGACTTCATTTTTATATAAACAAGGCTGCTCAACAATCCGGAACATTTGCGCTTTCGCTGAAAGCTCCTGTGGCGGACAAGAAGGGATTTTATATCCCATCGGTGCACTGGTATTGTACCAATAACCCACAAACATTGAGTTGGTTCATAAGTAAGCCTGTCGAAGGGAAAGAAAGCGTTTCCGATTATGCAAAGAACGGGGAACACGTACTTGATGTTAGCAAAAAACGTGATGAATACGAACTAACCCATTCGGCAACGAAGGTGATTTATGTTTCCGGAGGGGAAGATTTGATTTCTGCGATGAAACTTGAAGCGAAAAACTATGCATTTTATTCAATTTCTCTCACGCAAATTCTCCCTACAGCGATCAAAACGAGCGTTAATAATGTTAGCAGCATTTCTTTTGACCTTGCGGATGGTGACACATCGAACGACACCGCAACCGCAGAAACGAAAGTCACCGGAAAGACTGTAGTTGACAGCACAGAAACCCCAATCACCGATATGCCGGTTTCAAACAGCTTCGTTACATATCATTGCGAAGATGATAATCCTGACGCAGATGTTGTAACCGTTGATGAAAACACAGGTGTAATCACTGCAGTAGCTGCAGGTACAGCAGAAGTCTGGGCACAGACTCTGGATGGTGCTGTTTCATCAACCCCCATCACCGTAACCGTCACCGCACCTGCAGAAGAGCCGGATGAACCCGAAACCGTTTCCGGTAATGTCTCCTTCGGTGCATATTCTGATGTTGCCGGTTCTGTAACCGTAATGGTTGACGGCGATGCTTCCGATAAAGTTATTGACTCCATCCCTATCGGCAGCACGGTAAAAGCGGTTGCAAATACAACTAATCCGAATTACAAATTCCTCGGATGGAAGCGCGGAAGTGCTGATCACGGCGTATGGCTTACAACTGATGCAAAAGTCGAATTCCCGATTATGACTCACACCTTCCTCACCGCAGTTTATGAGCCGGTAGCGGATGATGCTGCAGTCAACGTTGAGTTCTATAACTACAAAGGTCAGTATCTTGATACAGCTGAAAATGTCGGCAACACAGCGTTCTCTGCAATAACAAAGCCTGAACCGACACTTACCGGCTACAGCAATCCGTTCTGGACGCTTGACGGCGTAAATGCAATAGCAGACAACACAATCTTCACAAAGCTTACACGCATTGTTGCAAAGTACAGCAGCACAGATAGCTTCGCTGTGACAATTGATAGCGAAACAATTAAAGGTGCAACAAGCAATACATATGCTTACGATACAGAGCTTGA
>JAFQVE010000204.1 GCA_017408185.1 Oscillospiraceae bacterium
TGGCCTGTGTTACGTCCGAAATAAATCCAGAAGTCACGTTGGTTATTGTTGGCATCAGCCGCACTTGCGGACTTGTAGTAACTTCCGTCGCGAAGCACCGCAAAACCAAAGCCTGCCATCATTTCGCTTGCCGGTGTGACTTTTTCGTCGATGAATGATACAATTTCATCTTCGAGTTTCTCGGGGTTCTTCTCAAATATATCATAGTGAAGTCCCTCGATGGTTGATCCGTTTTTGAGGTAGATAAATTCTGCAATCTCCTTTGCAAAAACCGTTTTTCTGAGATTTGCAAACGCTTTGATGAAATCATTAATTTCACCCTTTATCTCAAGACCTGCAGTTGAACCCGAATCTCCTATCTGAGCCGTATGCGTTCCGGTGAGAACTGTTTTATAGAACGGAGCAAACATCCCTGCAAGCTTCGGGTTTTTATATAAATTATAACCGTCATTGCCTTCGTATTCCGCAAGAATTTCCGCAACGGGAAGCAAGTATGTTACCCAAACATAGTTGTAGTTCGTTGCACCTTCGTTACCCATAGAATCGCGATCTATTTTATCAATAAGCTGTGATGAAATGTTTCCGCCTGTTATATTATCGTCTTTCCCTGTATTGGATGCAAAGAGCCAATCAAGCATTTCCGTTGTCTCAGGCTGTTCATCAAGAACAATTGCCGCTATGGCAACGCCGCTCTGAGCCATACCGAAGTTTCCGTTTATTTCTCCGGTTTTTGCCATACGGAAGGTCTCAAGAAGAATTCTGTCCTCCCAATTTTCCCATATCCGCATTGAGCTTGACTTATCATTGGAAAGCTCAAATTCATCTGCTTTTTCCGACAGGAAGTTTATGACCCGTGTATCCTCAAGCATCGGATAGAATGCATCCGCTGCACGAGTGAAGCTTTGAACAAAATTACAGTCATTAATCTTTCCGCATATTGCTCCGTAACGACTTGAACCGTCTGTATTCATCCAGACGCGTGACGGTGTGTTATAAATGAGAAGCGAAAAATCCGGTAGAACATCTGCAATTCTGTCCAGAAGTATCGCTCCCGCTCTTCCGTACTTTGCATCTCCCGTATAAAGATACGCATTTGAAAGTGTGTCCATAGTCTTTTTCATACTCTCCCAGAAGTATGTATGATAAAGCGCAACGTAACAATGCCGTTCCTCAAGAGTCTCCGAATAGCTTCTTCCCGGGTAATAGCCGAATCCGTCATCAACACCCCAACGTGAACCGACAACCGCGTTATAATTGCCGTCTTTATTCTTGCTCAGCGGATCAAGGTTCGACGTTACAATCTCACTGTAAAGCTCGTTATAAAGGAAACCCATTTCGTTTCCATAGCCGTAAAAATTATACCAAGCTTCGCTTCGATTCAAGTACCACTGCGGAGTTCTCTCCGAAACCGGAACTGCATCCTCTTCCGGTCTCTCACAGACACATTCCTCGCCGGTTGTATGGAAAAGCATATTATGATGCTTATCAAGAGCAAGCTGCCACTCAAATATTCCGTGTTCATTGCGTCCAAGCTCGTAGAAGGAAGCAAAATCATTCGACGGGAAGAGACGCTTACATTCCTTACACTGAACCTTCCACGGACGCGTTATCGGATCATAATCCCATCCGCCTACTCCTGCAGCACCGTATTTTCCGACTATATTCTCACCGCAATAACGGCAAAGCGCATAATCCGGGTCATTCGGTGCTCCTATCTGTCGGCTTCTGGGAATCCCCTCTCCCGGAATCGAATCATAAAGCAATTCAAAATGCTCAACATATTTTTCTGCACTCTGTTCGGCTGTTTTTCTCTCGTCCTTAGCCCAGCTGTATTTTGAAATATTTTCAAGAGCATTACTGCGCTTTTCCGACGTGTAATATGTAGTATCATTCTTACCCTCGTGGAGAGACACCGTGACAAGCTTTGATGCAGAAATCGGCATTCCCCGGAAATCACCGGACGCGCTAATCTCCACTTCACCTACAGAAAGCCCTCGGATCATACAATCCGAATCTATCTCTGCGATACCTCCGTTTGAATAGGTGAATTCAATTCCATCGGTAATTCTCACCTCGTTGCCGCTGTTCATCACAGCAACAAGTGCTGCTTTTGCCTTTTCACGAACAAAAAGACTTTCCGGCACATCGAGATATGCACTCTTAACCCCGGTGTTATCGACTGCTGTTATAATAATTTCCTTTTCGATCGTCACTCTGCCATCGCTGACCGTTACCGTAACGGTTGCAGTTCCGTCCCCCAAAGCTTTTATCACACCGTCAGTCGTAACCGTAATTATATCCTCGTTTGAAGATTCAAACAGAACGCGACACTGACCGCCGGAAAGTGCGCTTCCGTCAAGCCTTTCGGCGGCAACATCTATTTTCGTCTCTTCAAGATAATTCAGCTCAGTTTTATCAATATCTATATACACTTCGCTCAGTACATTGACGCCGTTCAGGTTAAGACGTCTGGGTGTCATATATCTTCCTGAAACAAGCTTGAATACTATAAGATATTCGCCGCTGTTTTCAAACTGTACCATACCGAGCTTTTTGCTCGCTACAGAATAATCCGGCGCAATCTCATCGGTATAATTCATTTGTGTAACAAAGCTATCCTGTGTAAGCTTTGCGTCTACCTCTTCAAGCTTCGTCATTGGAATTATATATATGTCACCGACCGCTCCTGCAGTTCTGTGGGTCTGGTATTCAAGTGTTGCCGAATATCTTCCTCGCTCGGGAACTTTTATTTTCAGTGCAAGCCATTTCCCGTCGGGAACACCTATTCTGAGACGGTCCGGATATGCCATCGCACCGTCAATGCCGAGAGTATACCCGGGTGTAACGCCATACCACTCCCAGTTGCCGTCTGTATACTCATAAGTTATTCCGCGAGCGTCTTCATCTCTCTCGGAGTCTGCAAATCCTTGTTCCGGATTTGTCGAAGGAGACCAGTTTCCACTCCTCATTATGAAGTTTATATCAAATATCGTTTCAGCACA
>JAFQVE010000205.1 GCA_017408185.1 Oscillospiraceae bacterium
CACGCAGGCACTTATGGTTTCCGTACAGGAAACATATGTTGACTGTCCTACCCGTGAAAAAGTACAATATCTCGGAGATTTTATCGTTACGGGTGTTGCGCATATGTATCTGACCGGCGACTCTGCAATGTACCGCAAAGCTCTTTTCGATTTTGCAAATTCATGCAGAATATGTCCGGGAATGATGGCGGTTGCCCCCGGCGCGTGGATGCAGGAAATAGCGGATTATTCATTGCTTTATCCCTATGCGGTATTAAAATATCTTCAATACACAAACGATTACAAAACAGCGGAGGAGCTTCTGCCTGTAATTGATAATCTGATGCTGTATTTTAAAGGCTATGCCCGAAAAGATGGTCTGCTTGAAGGTATTATGGATAAACAATCGCTCGTCGATTGGCCTATGAATTTGAGGGACAACTATGACTTTAATTTATCCTATCCTCCAACGGATAACGGCTGTCATAATGTCATTAATGCATATTACATAGGTGCGCTTACTCACGTTATAAAAATAAAGGCGCTGTTGAAAAAGGACTGCCGCAACGAAGCGCAGACTCTTGAACTGGTAAAAGGCTCTTTCCTCGATGAATTTTTCGACAGGGAAAGCGGACTTTTCACGGACACAGCCGTCTCTATGCACACATCGCTCCATTCAAACGTATTGCCGCTGTTGTATAACATTGCGCCGAAAAGCTCTCACAATGCCATAAAGGAGCTTATTATGAGCAAGGGCTTATGCTGCGGTGTCTGGTTTGCAGGCTTTGTGCTTGATGCGCTGGCAACATCAGGGGCATATAACGAGGCTTTTTCGCTTTTAATCAACGAAGGTGAACATTCCTGGTTTAATATGCTGAAGGAAGGCGCAACAACCTGCTTCGAGGCGTGGGGCAAGGAGCAGAAATGGAACACAAGCCTCTGTCACCCTTGGGCATCGTCACCCGTTATTTTTCTTATAGAACATATTTTCGGGATAGAAGCGGCTTCCTTTTGGGATGATGAGTTAAAGTTTACCCCACATATTCCAAAAGGACTCAGCGCGGAGCTTACCCTCCCCTCTTCAGGAAAAGGAATTCATATCAAGCTTTAAAGATAAAAGCTGACACGATATTTACAATAACGCATAAACACATACACCAAAAAGGTTATACGAGGAGAATTATTTATGAATTTTGCAGGAAAGGTTGCAATTTCCACCGGAGCAGCTTCCGGAATGGGTCTGCTTTTTTGTCAGAACTTTGCCCAGCTCGGCGGAAGCGTTGTACTGTGTGATGTTAACGAAGAAGTGCTTAACCAAAAGGTTTCCGAGTTAAATACCAAAAGAGCCGGCTCGGCTATCGGAATAGTATGCGATGTCAGGGACTATACGCAGGTCTGCGCGGCATGTGATGCTGCGGTCAAGAAATTCGGCAAAATAGATATAGTATGCAATTTTGCCGGTGGCACAGCAGTGCGTATGCTCAATGTTGACAGAGAAAAATACCCGGAGTTTCCTGATGTTCCGATTGATGTTTATGATTGGGGCATAGATGTCAATTTAAAGGGTCCGTTTTATTTTTCCCATGCTGTTCTCAAGCAGATGCGCAAGCAACAAAGCGGCCTTATAATAAACATTGGCTCTATATCCGGCGAAGAAGGCAACAGCTATGGTGTTGACTACTCCACCTCAAAAGCAGCCCTTATGTATGGACTTACAAAATCAATCGCACAATACGGCGCTAAATATAACATTCGGGCAGTATGCATTTCCCCCGGCCCTGTGCTCACCCGCGCTGCTATGGCCAATATGAAAACACTTCTTGGCAGAGCAGCAGACCCGCAGGAGATAATTGATTTATGCCTGTTTGTTGCTTCCGAAAAGGGACAATTCATAAACGGTGAGAATATTATGATAGACGGCGGACGCAATGCCATGGGAAGGAGTTGAAAAGCTTGAAACCAACATTTTTAAACCACCAATCCCCTCTCATCACCGGCATGGTTCTGAAAAAAACTCCCGATGAAATACGCTTCAGGATAAAAAACTCAATTTATGACGGTGCAGATGCGCTCGGAATCCAGCTTTGCTTTCTTAATAAGGAATTCAAAACCGAGGATAATTACAGAACAATTTTTGCTTCAGCGGCGGGCCGCCCGATATATGTAACAAACTATAAACAAGGCGAAAATGCAGCTTTTTCATATGACGAGTGCGCAGACGAACTTCTCTCCGCATTAAAATGCGGCGCTACTCTCGGTGATGTGCCGGCAAGCTTCTTTGACGATGAAAGCGGTATGGGAATAGGATACGAGCTTACAACAAAGCAGATTTCCATTGACAAGCAGCTTCACCTCATCGACAAAATACACCGGATGGATAAAGAAGTTATTATGTCCTCTCACGTTATGAAATTCATATCCGCAGAGGAGGTTTTGCAAATAGCATATGAGCATAAGCGTCGCGGAGCCGATATAAGTAAAATAGTTACTGCCGCAAACTCCGATGAAGAGCAAATGGAGAATTTAAAAATTACCGCGCTTTTAAAGAAAGAACTTGATATTCCGTTTCTTTTCCTCTCAAACGGCACGCACTCCAAAATCCACAGAATGATAGGGCCACAGCTTGGCTGCGTAACATATCTTGCGGTACATAAGCATGACGAGCGAGCTGTTCCTACGCAACCTACAATCCGGGCTGCAAAGGCAGTGAGAGATAATTTTGATTTTCTGCCTGACATAATCAGATGAATAACCGTTGTATACTTAATCAAAAAAGCCGACCGGAATCCGAATTTCCGGATTCCATAAACGGCAAAATATACGAAGTAAGGAGAATATACGATGAAAGCAATACTTGTAAATGATGACAAAAGCCTCAGGTGGGACAATGTTCCCGATCCGATAATCGGCGAAGAGGACGTGCTTGTCAAGGTAGAATATGCAGCGCTTAACCGCGCTGATCTGATGCAGCGTGAAGGCGACTATCCCCCGCCTCCGGGATGCCCTGAATGGATGGGGCTTGAGGTCTCCGGTGAGATAGTGAAGATGGGAGCAAAGGCATCAGAAAAGAGCGATTTAAAGCTTGGTGATAAAGTCTGTGCTCTCCTTGGCGGAGGCGGATATGCAGAATATGTTTCCGTTAAGTATGATATGCTTATGCCGATTCCGAAAAACTGCTCAATGGCAGAGGCCGCGGCTATTCC
>JAFQVE010000206.1 GCA_017408185.1 Oscillospiraceae bacterium
ACCTTCTACTATACCCTCAAGGAGAAGTGCCTGCAGGAAGGGGTTTGCACCCTCAACCCAGACAGCAAGGACTTCTTTGAAGTCGCCTATGTAGCCAACAAGACCTTTAAAGCCTGTTTCAATACCGAAGAGTTCTCCACCCTCTGCAAGCCAGGTGCCCAGCCATACCTGAGAAATCTGGAATACAAGATACATAACAACGGCAAAAATCGGAATACCGAGCCATTTATTCGTAAGAACTGCATCTATCTTATCCTGACTGTTCTTTTCCTTCGTGAGAACCTTACGGGACTCAACCTCTTTTACAATCTTATTTACAAATTCAAAACGTCTTCTGTCGGCAGTTTCAACTGCTTTTTTATCAGTAAGGTCAATATCACCCTGAGTATATGGGGCAACCTGACCTTTGCCGATACATTCAATTGCCTTTGCAACAACCTCGGAAAGTCCTTCGGAAGAGGTTGAAATCGTTTCCACAACAGGGCATCCGAGCTTTTCGGAAAGAGCCTTAACAGAAATCTTTGTTTCCTTCTTTTTATTTACATCGGTCTTATTGAGAGCAACAACAACCGGAATACCGAGCTCTAAAAGCTGTGTTGTGAAAAATAAGCTACGGCTTAAGTTTGTTCCGTCAACAATATTTACGATTACATCGGGATTCTCTCCCTTGACATATGAGCTTGTTACACTCTCTTCCGATGTGAAAGGTGACATTGAATAAGCACCGGGAAGGTCAACTGCGATAAGATCTTCCTTTCCGTCATAAAAGCTTCTTTTTATGGCGTGTTCTTTTTTCTCAACGGTAACACCTGCCCAGTTTCCTACCTTTTCGTTTCTGCCGGTAAGAGCATTGTACATGGTTGTTTTACCGCTGTTCGGATTGCCCGTTAAAGCAATTCTCATTTTCTTTTCCTCCTTATCTATGCAGATGCATATTTTAAGCAAGAGTTTCGGTTACCCTATGCTAACTGACTGCCGTAAAAACAGGTCGGTACTCACCGACCATTTTTTAATCTGCGATAATGATAGCTTCTGCAAGCTGATTGTCGATATTATATCTTCCGTCCTTGATGGATACAACCGGTCCGCCTTTAAGATGGGAAATGACGGTTATCGGCTCACCGCTATAGCAACCGAGGGAAAAGAGGAACGCATCAAGCTCCTCATCATCGGTTTCAATATCAAGAATTATATATTCTTTTCCTTCTTCGGCTTGCTTAAGATTCATAATACAGTAATACCACCTAAAATAATCTCAAAAGGCTCGGTTAGACTGAGCTAACCAAAGACCATTTAAAAGAGTTAGCTTTCACTAACCGTATATATAATACACACATAAGAAAGATTTGTCAAGAACTTTTTTGAAAGAAAAAGGAAATTTTTCCAAAAAACGGGATGCAACATTTTATGTCGCATCCCGATTGTGTTATGCCATTTCTACGTTTAATTTCTTGCCGCCGAGAATGTGGTAGTGGAGGTGATGCACGGTCTGACCTGCATCGTCACCGCAATTTGAAACCACACGGTAGCCGCCCTCAAGACCCTCATCCTTTGCGATTTTTGCAATCACTTCAAAGATGTGAGAAACAACAGTGGAGTTTTTCTCATTTATCTCTGCAACGGAAGCGATATGCTCCTTGGGGATAACGAGAATATGAGTCGGTGCCTGAGGAGCGATATCACGGAACGCAAGGACTTTATCGTCCTCATAAACCTTTGTGGAGGGGATATCCCCCGCTATTATCTTACAAAACAAGCAATCAGCCATTTTCTTTACACTCCTTATACCTTACTTGCAAGAAATGTGCGTGCCGCAAGAAGTGCCTCATCAAGCTTTGAAACATCGTTTCCGCCTGCCATGGCAAAATCAGGCTTTCCGCCGCCGTTTCCGCCGGCAGTCTTTGCAGCTTCTCTTACCATATCGCCTGCCTTGATACCGCGAGCTACAACATCCTTGCCACAGGTAGCGGTGAATACTATCTTCTCACCGTTTACAGTTGCGAGAACGGCTGCAACGTTTGAATCAAGACCACGGATTTCATCACAGATTGCACGGAGACCGTTGCCGTCGGAGTTCTTCACAACCTTTGCAACAAACTTGACGCCGCCAAGCTCAACAGCCTCGGCTATATACTCTGCTGCATCAAGACGAGCCATCTTCGAGCTCATTGCGGAAAGCTCTGCCTTAAGTGCTTTAATTTCCTCCGTCTGGTTGTTTGCCTTGATAATAACTTCCTTCGGTGCAGATTTAAGAGCCTCTGCAACGCTTGCGATTGTACCTTCAAGATCTGCGATCTTTGCAAGAACTGCGCTGCCACAGATTGCTTCAATACGGCGAACACCTGCCGCAACGGAGGCTTCGCTTGTTATCTTGAATATACCTGCCTTTGCAGTATTGTCAAGGTGAGTACCGCCGCAAAGCTCAAGGGAATAATCGCCCATTGTTACCACACGGACGGTATCGCCGTACTTTTCGCCGAAGAGTGCCATTGCACCGAGCTTCTTTGCTTCGTCAATAGGCATTTCACGAACAACAACAGAAAGACCTGCGAGAATATTTGCATTTACTTCAGCTTCAACCTTTGCAATTTCCTCTGCCGTCATAGGTGAGAAGTGAGCAAAGTCAAAGCGGACTGTATCCGGGCCGACAAGTGAGCCTGCCTGCTCAACGTGAGTGCCGAGAGTGTTTCTGAGTGCCTTCTGGAGAAGGTGAGTTGCAGAGTGAGCACGGGCAATTGCATCACGGCGGCACTTGCAAACCTCGCACTTGACTTCATCACCGCAATTGATTGTGCCCTCAACCACTTCACCGATATGGAGGAACTTTCCGTCCTTTGTTTTCTTAACGTTTGAAATTTTAACCTTGCCCATATCAGATGAGATAATACCGGTATCGGCAAGCTGACCGCCGCTTTCAGCGTAGAAGGATGTGGTATCGAGAACAAGCTCAACCGAATCCCCTGCATTGACAGTCTTCACAACTTCACCACCGCTGACGATGGCAAGAACCTTACCGTTGCAGGAGAGTGTTTCATAACCCTTAAACTCTGTTTTAACGCTCTTATCAAGACCGAGGTCGAGCTTTTCCCATGCGAAATCGCCGAGAGCCGCCTGAGCTGCTCTTGCTCTTTCTCTCTGCTCATTGAGGCACTCGTCAAAACGTGCACGGTCAACGGAGATTCCCTTTTCCTCGAGGATTTCAAGTGTGAGGTCAATGGGGAAACCGTAGGTATCGGCAAGCTTGAATGCATCGTCACCGGAAAGCTCTTTCTTTCCTTCCTTTTCAAGCTTTGCAATCATATCTTCAAGGATAGAAAGGCCTGCATCTATTGTGCGATTGAAGCTTTCTTCCTCCATTGTGATAACCTTTTTGATATATTCAGCCTTATCGGAAAGCTCGGGATATGCACCGCAACTCTCATGGATAACTGTGTTGCAAACATCGTGGAGGAAGGTGCCCTTTATTCCGAGAAGTCTTCCGTGACGTGCCGCACGGCGGAGAAGTCTTCTTAAAACATAGCCTCTTCCTTCATTTGAAGGCATAACGCCGTCACATACCATCATTGTTGTTGAACGGATGTGGTCTGTGATGATACGGAGAGAAATATCGGTTTTTGCATCGTCGCCGTAATTTACCTTTGCAATACGGGAGATGTGAGCCGTAACATTCTTTACGGTGTCAACGTCAAAGAGAGAATCAACACCCTGCATAATGCAGGCAAGACGCTCAAGGCCCATACCTGTATCGATGTTCTTCTGCTTAAGCTCTGTGTAGTTGTTATTTCCGTCGTTATTGAACTGTGTGAAAACAAGATTCCAGAACTCAACGTATCTGTCACAATCACAGCCAACCTTACAGTCGGGAGAGCCGCATCCGTTTTCGGGGCCGCGGTCAAAATAGATTTCGGAACAAGGGCCGCAGGGACCTGTACAGTGCTCCCAGAAGTTGTCAGCCTTACCGAGCTTCTTGATGTGATTCTCGGGTACGCCGATCTCATCGCGCCAGATAGCGAAAGCCTCGTCGTCGTGCTCGTAAACG